>NZ_JBRRCR010000009.1:0-83110 GCF_056759115.1 Stenotrophomonas sp. STEN087
GGGCAACGGCAACGGCAACGTCAAAAGCGGCTCTGGGTTATGCCGTGCTTGGCGGGGCGGGTTGGGTTCGCGGGACACGCCGTGAACCCCGCTCCGCGGTCCGGCCCAGCCGCTGGCGGCTGTGCGTTCGGGCGCTTGCGAAGCAGTGCTTCGCAAGCAAAGCGCCCTCACCCATGGGGGCTCGTAGGCGCCATCCATGGCGCCTGCGGTCCCGCGAACCCAACCCGTCCCACCCCTGACAGTTTCCCGGTGACGGATGAGTAGATCCACGCCATGCGTGGATTACGTTGTCGGGACGGAATTTGAAAGAGGGACGCGGCTTCGCCGCGTCCCTCTTTGTTTTGGGGCGCCTGACAATTCCGGTTTCCGGTGGAGGATGCTCATTTAGATCCACGCCATGCGTGGATGAATTTGCTCGGGAAAGCTCCATCCACGCATGGCGTGGATCTACAGTCGCATGAACGACAGCACGAGCAAGCGCAGCGCGCGACCCGCGTTGCTTTTGATTTTCTTCTTTCATTCCGTGGCGGGCCGCGCAGGAAACTGCGAGGGGCCGGGCGGGCTGCGCGGGGGCGTGAGCCGCATGGATGCGGCGACCGAGCTTACATGGACGTACTTGCAGCGTCCCCCGCGCAGCCCACCCGCCCGGCCAAGCCCATGAAGCCGGTCGACTAACAGTCGACCCTACCAAGAGGTCGCCACGAGGGGCTCCGCCGTTGGCCGGATCCCCCCGCGACAATCCCGCGCACGTGCGCAATCCCCACGAACGGCGGACAATGTCCCCCTCGGCGGTCCGCCACGCCGCCCCTCCCGCTTTCCGCTGCAAGGAATCCCCCATGGCCGCCCGCAAGTCCACCGCCCCCCTCATCGAAGTCACCGCCCGCCCCGGCAAGCCGCTGGGCATGGCCCCGGCCACCTTCCTGCGCGACTTCTGGCAGAAGCGCCCGCTGCTGATCCGCAACGCCTTCCCCGATTTCCAGACCCCGGTGCAGCCGGAAGACCTGGCCGGGCTGGCCTGCGAGGAAGGCGTGCTGGCGCGCCTGATCCAGCACGACAAGGCCCAGGACGGCTGGCGCGTGCGCAGCGGCCCGTTCCAGGAAGACGTGTTCCCCGCCCTGCCCGACCACGACTGGACCCTGCTGGTGCAGGACGTCGACAAGTGGGACCCGGACGTGCGCGCGCTGATCGAATACTTCAACTTCCTGCCGCGCTGGCGCATGGATGACGTGATGATCAGCTTCGCCGCCACCGGTGGCTCGGTCGGCGCCCATGTCGACCAGTACGACGTGTTCCTGCTGCAGGCCCACGGCCACCGCCGCTGGCAGATCGACGCCAGCGAATCGATCAAGGGCAAGCGCCCGCCGCTGGGCTTCCGCCCGGACGTGGAACTGAAGCTGCTGCAGGTGTTCAAGCCCACCCACGACTGGGTGCTGGCGCCGGGCGACATGCTGTACCTGCCGCCGAACGTGCCGCACCACGGCGTGGCCGAGGACCCCTGCCTGACCTTCTCCTTCGGCATGCGCGCGCCGGCCTCGGCCGAGCTGATCAGCGACTACCTGGATACCCTCATCGCCGATGCCGATGAGAACATCCGCTACCAGGACCCCGACCTGAAGGTGCCGGCCGACCCGAACGAAATCGACACGGTGGCGATGGCGCGGGTGATCACCGCGCTCAACGCCATCCGCATGAACGACCCGGACAAGCTGGGTGACTGGTTCGGCCGCTTCATCACCACCTACCGCGCGGCGGGCGAAGTGATGGCCCACCAGGCCGCCCCGGCCCCGGAGGAAGTGGTCCAGGCCCTGACCTCGGGCCTGCTGCTGCAGCGCCACCCGTGGGCGCGCCTGGCCTGGCGCCGGGCCAAGCGTGGCGCCAGCCTGTATGTCAGCGGCCAGGATTTCGCCCTGCCGGTGAAGGACGCGCAGCGCCTGGCCGGTGCCGAGCAGCTCGACGCGGCGGCCTACCGTGGCCTGTCCGACAAGGGCCGCGCGGTGCTGCAGCAGCTGCTGGTCGGCGGCGTGTTCCAGCTGATCGACCCGAACGAGGTGTTTGAGGACGAGGACGAAGGCGAGGACGCCGCGGTGCTGGGCGAAGTGGTCGAAGGCCACGACCAGGTGGCCGAGCTCGACGACGAAGTGGTGTCCGACGACGTGCACACCGTGACCGTCCACGACGACGGCATCGAGGTCATCGTCAACTTCGAAGACCACGACGAAGACGACAGCGACGCCGGTCGCGCCTGAGCCATGGCCACGATCCGGGTCCAGCAGGTCAGCCACGCCGACGCCCACGTCGCCATCCACGACGTGCGGCAGCGGGTGTTCGTGCAGGAACAGGGCATCGCCGCCGAACTGGAGCGTGATGCGCTGGACCCGGTCTGTGCCCACGTGCTGGCCCTGGACGCCGACGGCCAGCCCGTCGGCACCGGCCGCCTGGCCCCCGATGGCCGCATCGGCCGCATGGCGGTGCTGGCCAGCCTGCGCAACCAGGGCGTCGGCGAGGCCCTGCTGGAGGCGCTGGTGCAGGCCGGTCGCCAGCTCGGCCTGGCCGAGGTGCACCTGCACGCGCAGCTGCCAGCGCGTGATTTCTACGCCCGCCAGGGCTTCCTGCCCGAAGGCGAGGTGTTCGAGGAGGCCGGCATCGGCCACCAGCAGATGCGCCGCCGGCTGGGCGTGGCCAGCGCCATCGACAGCCGCGCCGAGGCGGTGGCCATCACCACGGCCATCATCCACCGCGCCCGTCGCCAGCTGTGGCTGCACAGCCGCCAGCTCGACCCCGGCCTGCTGGATGCGCCGCCGGTGCAGGCGGCCCTGCGCCGCTTCGTGACCGCCCGCCACGACAAGCAGCTGCGGGTGATCGTGCACGATGCGGCCGCAATTGCGGCTGCCGGCGCACCGCTGCTGGCCCTGGCCCAGCGCCTGCCCAGCGTGATCCAGTTCCGCGAGGTCAGCGATCCGATCGACCGTGCGCTGGCCTCGGCCTGTCTGGTCAATGACGCGGGCGACTTCTACTTTCGTCTTATCGGCCATCGCCTGGACGGCGAAGCCGGGATCGCGCTGCCGGCACGTTCGCAGCCGTTCGAGCAGCAATTGCAGCGTGTCTGGGACCGTTCGCGCGATTGCAACGAACTGCGCGCGCTCGGCATCTGAGCGCGCTGTCCCGGACAAACCTGTCTGGGAGCGACACCGGGGGACGCGCAATGCCGCTGGCGGTGCCCCTTCGTGTCCGGATGGGGGTACAATTTGGCCGTTTGAACGCGCCCGTGCAGGGCTATTCATTTTCCTGCAGGGTCCTTCTGAAGCCATACCCCACAAAGCGAATCAGCACCCTCCATCGTGGACAATCAACTGAAGCAGTTTGCGCAATCTTCGCAACTCGCCGGCGGCAACGCCTCCTATGTCGAGGACCTGTACGAGCAGTACCTGGTCTCCCCGGATAGTGTCGATCCCAAATGGAAAACCTACTTCGACGGCTTCAAGGGCCGCGAAGCAGGCGACATTCCGCACTCGGCCGTCATCTCCCACATCGCGGACGCGGCCAAGGATGCGCTGAAAGCCGGCACCGGCACGGGTGCAGGCGACGAGCGTGAGCGCAATGTCGGTCGTCTGATCACCGCCTACCGCTCGCGCGGCCATCTCGATGCGCGCCTGGACCCGCTGGGCCTGACCACGCCGGTCAACACCCCGGACCTGGGCCTGCCGTTCCACAGCCTGTCCGACGGCGATCTCAACAGCGAGTTCAGCACCGGCGGCGTCGGCGGCCAGCCGCGCATGAAGCTGCGCGACCTGCTCGCGCGCCTGAAGGCGACCTACACCGGCTCGATCGGTGCAGAGTTCATGCACATCGCCGAAGTCGAGCAGCGCCAGTGGATCTACAAGAAGCTGGAACTGGCCGGTGGCAACTACCAGCTGGACGCTGACACCCAGCGCCGCACGCTGGAGCGCCTGACCGCCGCCGAAGGCCTCGAGCGTTACCTGCACACCAAGTACGTCGGCCAGAAGCGCTTCTCGCTGGAAGGCGGCGACTCGCTGATCCCGATGATGGACACCATCATCCGCAGCGCCGGCAAGGATGGCGTCAAGGACGTGGTCGTCGGCATGGCCCACCGTGGCCGCCTGAACGTGCTGGTCAACACCCTCGGCAAGAACCCGCGCAAGCTGTTCGACGAGTTTGAAGGCAAGTTCGAGCACGACGAGCACGCCTCGGCCGGTGACGTGAAGTACCACATGGGCTTCTCGGCCGACGTGGCCACCGACGGTGGCCCGGTGCACCTGGCGCTGGCGTTCAACCCGTCGCACCTGGAAATCGCCGATCCGGTCGTTGCCGGTTCCGTGCGTTCGCGCCAGGAGCGCCGCAAGGACACCGCCCGCAAGCAGGTCATGCCGATCCTCATCCACGGCGACGCGGCCTTCTCCGGCCAGGGCGTGGTCATGGAGCTGTTCCAGATGTCGCAGGCCCGCGGCTTCGCCGTCGGCGGCACCGTGCACATCGTGGTCAACAACCAGGTCGGCTTCACCACCTCCAACCCGCTGGATACGCGTTCCACGCGCTATGCCACCGACGTGGCGAAGATGATCGCCGCTCCGGTGCTGCACGTGAACGGCGATGATCCGGAAGCGGTCGTGTTCGCCGCGCAGCTGGCCTTCGAGTTCCGCCAGAAGTTCGCCAAGGACGTGGTCATCGACCTGATGTGCTACCGCCGTTGGGGCCACAACGAGGCCGACGAACCGGCGATCACCCAGCCGCTGATGTACCAGGTGATCCGCAAGCACCCGACCACCCGCGAGCTGTACGCCGAGCAGCTGGAAAAGGCAGGCGTGATCGCCGCCGGCGCCGGCAAGGCGATGGTCGATGCGTACCGCGACAAGCTGGACGGTGGCGAAGTGACCACCGAACTGGCCAAGGTCGAGAAGACCCCTCCGACCAGCCCCCTGTTCGTCGATTGGCCGAAGCTGCTGGAAGGCAAGCTGTCCGATGAGATCTCCACCAAGGTGGACAAGGACAAGCTGGTCGAACTGGCCAAGCTGATCAACACCGTGCCGGAAGAAGTGCAGCTGCACTCGCGCGTGTCGAAGGTCTACGACGACCGCCGCAAGATGGCCGCCGGCGAGATCCCGGGTGACTGGGGCTTTGCCGAGAACCTGGCCTACGCCACCCTGCTGGACGAGGGCAATGCCCTGCGCCTGGTCGGCCAGGACGTCGGCCGCGGCACCTTCACCCACCGCCATGCGATCCTGCACGACCAGAAGACCGACAACTACTACCTGCCGCTGCGGCAGCTGGTGGATTCGCCGGAGAAGGCCACCATCATCGATTCGCTGCTGAGCGAAGAAGCCGTGATGGCCTACGAGTACGGTTTCTCGACCACCGATCCCAACACCCTGTGCATCTGGGAAGGCCAGTTCGGCGACTTCGCCAACGGCGCCCAGGTGGTGATCGACCAGTTCATCGCCGCCGGCGAAGCCAAGTGGGGCCGTATCACCGGCCTGACCCTGCTGCTGCCGCATGGTTATGAAGGCCAGGGTCCGGAACACAGCTCGGCGCGCCTGGAGCGCTTCCTGCAGCTGTGCGCGCTGGAAAACATGCTGGTCGTGGTTCCGTCCACCCCGGCACAGGCCTTCCACATGCTGCGCCGCCAGCTGCACCTGACCACCCGCAAGCCGCTGGTGGTGATGTCGCCCAAGTCGCTGCTGCGCCACAAGCTGGCCGTGTCGACCCTGGACGAGCTGGCCAACGGCGAGTTCCAGCACCTGATCGGCGACACCAATGCCGATGCCAAGAAGGTCAAGCGCGTGGTGCTGTGCTCGGGCAAGGTCTACTACGACCTGCTGGAAGACCAGACCAAGCGTGGCCAGGACGACGTGGCGATCATCCGCGTGGAACAGCTGTACCCGTTCCCGCGTGCGCTGCTGGCCGCCGAACTGAAGAAGTACGGCAAGGCCACCGACGTGGTGTGGACGCAGGAAGAACCGCAGAACCAGGGTGCGTGGTACCAGATCCGCCACCACCTGCAGTTCTGCCTGGCCGATGGCCAGAGCCTGCACTACGCCGGTCGCGCACGTTCGGCTTCGCCGGCTGCCGGTCACATGGCTGACCACGTCCGCGAACAGCAGCAGCTGGTCGCCGATGCGCTGGTCAACCCGTTCAACGACACGTTCGCTGAATAATTCCTCCCCCTATTTAGAAGACAAACCAGGAAGCTCCCGCAATGGCCACCGAAGTCAAAGCCCCGGTACTGCCCGAATCCGTCGCCGACGGCACCATCGCCACCTGGCACAAGAAGGTGGGCGACGCCGTCAAGCGCGACGAAAACCTGCTTGACCTGGAAACCGACAAGGTCGTCCTGGAAGTGCCGTCGCCGGTCGACGGCGTGATCAAGGAGATCAAGTTCAAGGAAGGCGACACCGTGACCTCCAGCCAGGTCGTGGCGATCATCGACGAAGGCGCCGTGGCTGCTGCCCCGGCCCCGGCCGCTGAAGCTGCTCCGGCTGCTGCCGCTGCCCCGGCCGCTGCTGCTCCGGCCGCTGCCGCCGCTCCGGCCCCGGCCGCCAAGTCGGCCGCCGACGCGCTGCCGCCGGGCGCCCGCTTCACCGCCATCACCGAAGGCGTGAACCCGTCCGACGTCGACGGCACCGGCCGCCGCGGTGCGGTCACCAAGGAAGACATCGTCAACTTCGCCCGCAACGGCGGCGCCGGCAAGGCCGGTGGCGCACGTCCGGAAGAACGCGTGCCGATGACCCGCATCCGCAAGCGCATCGCCGAGCGCCTGATGGAGTCGAAGAACTCCACCGCCATGCTGACCACCTTCAACGAAGTCGACCTGTCCAAGGTGTCGGCGGCGCGCAAGGACCTGCAGGACGAGTTCGTCAAGGCACACGGCATCAAGCTGGGCTTCATGAGCTTCTTCGTGAAGGCCGCTGCCAATGCCCTGCAGCGCTTCCCGCTGGTCAACGCCTCGATCGACGGCGACGACATCATCTACCACGGCTACTCGGACATCTCGATCGCCGTGTCCACCGAGAAGGGCCTGGTCACCCCGGTCCTGCGCAACGTCGAGCGCATGTCGTTCGCCGACATCGAAAAGACCATCGCCGACTACGCCAAGAAGGCGCGTGACGGCAAGCTGGGCCTGGACGAACTGCAGGGCGGCACCTTCACCGTGACCAACGGCGGCACCTTCGGTTCGCTGCTGTCGACCCCGATCATCAACCCGCCGCAGAGCGCCATCCTGGGCATGCACGCCATCAAGGAGCGTCCGATCGCCCAGAACGGCCAGGTCGTGATCGCGCCGATGATGTACCTGGCCCTGTCCTACGACCATCGCATCATCGATGGCAAGGACTCGGTGCAGTTCCTGGTGGACATCAAGAACCAGCTGGAAAACCCGGGCCGCATGCTGTTCGGCCTGTAAGAGACCTCCCGCCCCTCCGCGTCCGCGCGGAGGGGTTCTGGTATAGCAACAAGGACTATTTCAATGGCTGAACAATTCGACGTCGTCGTCATCGGTGCCGGCCCGGCCGGTTACCACGCTGCCATCCGCGCGGCACAGCTGGGCCTGAAGACCGCCTGCATCGACGCAGCGCTGGGCAAGGACGGCAAGCCGGCCCTGGGCGGCACCTGCCTGCGCGTGGGCTGCATCCCGTCCAAGGCGCTGCTGGATTCCTCGCGCCAGTTCTGGAACATGGGCCACATCTTTGGCGACCACGGCATCAGCTTCAAGGATGCCAAGATCGACGTCGAAGCGATGGTTGGCCGCAAGGACAAGATCGTCAAGCAGTTCACCGGCGGCATCGCCATGCTGTTCAAGGCCAACAAGGTCGCCACCTACTACGGTTTCGGTGAACTGCAGCCGGGCAACGTGGTCAAGGTGAAGCAGCACGACGGCTCGGAAGTCGAGCTGAAGGGCACCAACGTCATCATCGCCGCCGGTTCGGATTCGATCGAACTGCCGTTCGCCAAGTTCGACGGCGACGTCATCGTCGACAACGTCGGCGGCCTGGACTTCACCGAAGTGCCGAACCGCCTGGCCGTGATCGGCGCCGGCGTCATCGGCCTGGAACTGGGCAGCGTGTGGAAGCGCCTGGGCGCTGAAGTCACCATCCTGGAAGCACTGCCGGAGTTCCTGGCCGTGGCCGACGCCGAAGTGGCCAAGACCGCTGCCAAGGAATTCAAGAAGCAGGGCCTGGACATCCGCCTCGGCGCCAAGGTCTCCAAGACCGAGATCACCGGCAAGGGCAAGAAGAAGGAAGTCGTTGTCACCTACACCGACAGCGAAGGCGAGAAGACCCTGACCGTGGACAAGCTGCTGGTGGCCGTCGGCCGTCGCGCCGCCACCAAGGGCCTGCTGGCCGAAGGCACCGGCGTCAAGGTCAACGAGCGTGGCCAGATCGAAGTCGACGCGCACTGCCACACCGGCGTCAACGGCGTCTGGGCGGTCGGTGACTGCGTGCGCGGCCCGATGCTGGCGCACAAGGGCTTCGAGGAAGGCATCGCGGTTGCCGAACTGATCGCCGGCCTGCCGGGCCACGTCAACTTCGACACCATCCCGTGGGTCATCTACACCGAGCCGGAACTGGCATGGGTCGGCAAGACCGAAGCCCAGCTGAAGGCCGAAGGCATCCCGTACAAGGCCGGCAGCTTCCCGTTCGCCGCCAACGGTCGTGCCGTGGCGATGATCGAGCCGGCAGGCTTCGTGAAGATCCTGGCCCACGCCGAGACCGATCGCATCCTCGGCATGCACCTGGTCGGCGCCAACGTCTCCGAGCTGGTGCACGAAGGTGTGCTGACCATGGAGTTCAGCGGTTCGGCCGATGACCTGGCCCGCATCTGCCACGCCCACCCGTCGCTGTCGGAAGTGATCCACGACGCGGCGATGGCGGTCAGCAAGCGCGCCATCCACAAGGCGAACTGATCTGCATCATGGTAGGTGCCGACCGTTGGTCGGCACTCACCTGCAAACAGAAAACCCCGCTCAGGCGGGGTTTTTTGTTGCCTGCAACAGCGCCGCGTGTCTTGACCCTGCAATGCTGCGGTTCAATGATCGGGGCATCTGACCAAGGAAGGAACGTCCATGCGCTCGACTCCCCTCGCCCGCACGTCGCGCGCCGCTGCGGTGATGTTGATGGCAACCCTGGTTCCGCTGCTGGCCTTCGCAGCCGAACCGCTGGAAGGCGATTACCGCAGGGCCTCGGTGCAGCCGGTCGAAGTGAGCCCGCTCGGCGCCAACCAGATCCGGATCCGCTACAGCACGCCGGGCGAAACCCTGTTCCACTCCCCCGGCGTCGACTACCGCTCCGCCGATGGCACCCTGCAGGTCGCCATCCGCCGCTGCGGCATCAAGGACAGCGGCTGTACTGTCACGGCCAAGGCCACCTCGCCCAGGGACGATCCGTGGCGGCCGGTGGTCGTGCTGCCCTACCACGGCGAGAAGATCATGATGATGTACAGCGATGGCCAGCAGCAGGTCGTGCCTGCGCCGCCGGCAACGGGTTCACGCTGATCAGGGCGCCGTTCCAAGACACAAGAGCCGAGCCCGTGCTCGGCTGGCCGTTGCACAATGCAGCCGAGCGTCGGCCCGGCTCTACAGAAAATGGCCGCGCCGTTGTGCTCGGCTGACCGATGCAAATGCAGCTCGGCTGACCGATGCAAATGCAGCCGAGCATGGGCTCGGCTCTACCGGGGATGGCCGCCTGATGCAGCGTCGAGCGCCGGCTTTGGCGCGTCGTCACACACGCGGTGCTTGACCACGGTGTCACCCACCTTCCATTGCTTCACGACCCGGCAACTCTCCTTCACCGCGGGCGCTTTCGAAGCTCGGGCACCGGCCGCATCCGCTTCATCGGCAGCGGCCGACTGCTGGCGCTCCAGCCACGCCGAGGTGGGCGCCGGCGACTGCGCCAGTGCCGGTCCCGCCAGCACGGCCAGCGCAACCGTCAGCAGCGCCTTCATGCCGTCACCGCCCGGCCACCCAGCAGTCGTGCGGGCAGCATGAACAGCGCGCGCAGGAAGGCGAACACGGCGGAGAACGTGATGCCGACAAGGCGGAACGGCAGGCTCAGCAGCCAGACGAACGGCCAGGCAACCAGCGCCAGCAACGCCAACGGCCAGCACAGCACGAACAGCAGGCACCACACGCCCAACGCGAACAGGGTCTTCATGACGGTCTCCTTGGGCGGCACCCTGCCGCCTGTGACCACCGTGCCGCCCGCCCGCAGCCGCCGCAAACGGATTGCGACGAAACCGGGCTGGGGGCGATGAAACGCGGTGCAGCGGTGGTCGCCGGGCCGGACCCGGCGCCACCGAAGGCTTTACCGCGCTGGCGGCCTCAGCGGCTGCCGCTGCTCAGGCGCAGGCCGACGCTGCTGGAACGATCACTGCCCCGGGCCTGTTCATGGCCCAGCAGCAGCGACAGGATCCAGCCGCGCGCGATGGACACGTCCACGCCGGCCGACAGCGACAGCAGATCGTCGTTGTAGCTGCGCATCGTCAGGCGGTAGTCCTGCGGACGCGCCCACTCGGCGTAGTTCAACGTCGCCTCACCGCGATCCTGCAGCGCCTGCCGGTACTCGATGCTCCAGAACGGGCGCAGGCGCGCCTCGGCCGTTTCGACCGCGCTGCCTTCCAGGCCGAACGCCAGCGCGCGGCTGTCGACGACATGGCGGCCGTAGGCCAGATCCAGTTCACCCAGCCCATGCTCGCGGTAGGCATCCAGCGTGCTGCGGCTGCCATCCACCCGTGCGTAGCCACTCATGCGCATACCCGACAGCACCTGCTCATAGCCCAGCGCGAGCGAACCGAACCACTGCGAGCCCTCGCGACGGGCCACCGCGATCGCACCGGCATCGCGGCTCCAGCGCTGCAGGTCGAAGCGCAGGTCGCCGGTGGCCAGCACCGCATCGACGAACACGTGTTCGTTGCCGCGCCACAGGCCATACAACGCCAGCGAACGCTGGTCGGCCTGCAGGCGCGTGCGCGCATCATCCTGCTCGCTGTCGTTGCGGCCGATACTGCCGGCCACGCCCCACAGCGCGCTGTCGCCGAGGCGACGATCCACGCCCACGGTCAGGCCGTCGCTGCGCAGGTCGTACCGCCCTGCCCCGGTCGGCCCACCCCGGCCATAGGTGGCCGAACCCGAGGCCCAGGTGCCCCAGCCGGCGGGCAGCAGCGGACGCTCGTTATCCATCACCTGGCCCAGCGGCAGCGACGCCGCATCCGGTCCACGCGCGCCGGTCGACACCGACAGCGTATTGCTGTCCGCGTTACCGCCGGCACGCACCTGGCGTAGGCGCTCGCGGATGTTGGCCTGCTGCGCGTTGGCGAAGCGTACGCTGGCGTCCACCTGCGCCTGCAGCAGCCCGGTCACGCCCGGGTCACGGGTCGGGTCCGGGCGCACGTTCACCACCAGCACCAGCTCGACACTGGCAGCGGCATAGCTGCCCGCAGCGGCCTGTTCGGCAGTGATCACCGCACGACCTTCGCCGTGCACGTGCACGGTGCGGCCGTCGATGCTGGCCACCGCGGTGTCGCTGCTGTGGAAGCTGAAGGCACCCGGGCTCGCGCTGGTCGGCAGCGGCAGTTCGAAGCTGCCCTGTTCCAACAGGCGCTGCAGGTCGGCACTCCACGCCAGCACCGGCACGGCCAGCGCGATCTCGACGATGCGTTGCTGCTGCGGCGCTGCTTCATGGTTGGCATCGCCGTCCTGGTCCACGGTCAGCACGCAACGCCCCGCCGCCAGCATCGCGACGCGGGTGCCGCTGACACTGCAGACCGCGGGGCTGCTGCTGCCGAAACGCAGCGGCTGGCCCGACGCGCCGCCCTGTGCCGAGACCTCGAAGCTGCCGCCCTCGCTGTAGACCGGCGTTGCCGGGTCCACGCTGAAGCCGGTGATCGCCTGCGCGGCCTGCGCGATCTTCAGCTGGTACCGCGCCACACCGGTGAAGCCGTAGGTATCGCTGACTTCCACGTCGAAATCGAACACGCCGGCCAGGGTGGCCACGCCCTGCAGCTGGCCGTCGCTGGACAGCAGCACGCCGGGCGGCAGCGCGCCCGACATCAGGCGGAACGCATACGGCGCGGTACCGCCACGGGCCTGCAGGCGCAGGCTGACCGGACCGGCCTGGGTTGCGGGCGGCAGCGGCGCGTCCACTTCCTCGATCTGCGGCGCCGCCACGTCCAGCACGAAGGCGCGGCGCGCGCGGAAGGGACCGGTGCCGGAACTGCTGTCGGTCACCTCGACCTCGATCTCGAAACGACCCGCCGCGACCGGCGTACCCGCCAGGTGCCCGCTGCGATCCAGACCGAGGCCCGTCGGCAGACTGCCGCCAACAATCGCGTAGGTGTAAGGCGCTGCGCCACCGCTGCTGGACAGCTGCGCGTCCAGCGCCGTACCGGCCACGGCCTGCGGCAACACGGCGGACTGCAGGACCACGGTCGGCGTGCCAACGATGATCGTGAGCGTGGCGGGCGCCGACGTGCGGAAGCCATCGCTGACGGTATAGGTGATGCTGTCAGTACCGGCATAGCCCGCGGCCGGCGTATAACGCAGCGTCATGCCCTGCACGTCAACCCGGCCATGCTGCGGGCCCACGGCCACCTGCACCTGCTCGGCCACACCGGCGACCGACAGCGGCAGCACGACGGCGGCAGCCCCGTAAGGCACGGCGATGCTGGAATCGGCCACGGCCAGATCCGGCAACGGCACCACCGCTGCCGAGGCAGCCGACGCCGCGCCGCTGCCGTACTCGCTGCGTGCAACCACCACGAAACGGTAGGCGCTGCCGTTGGCCAGGCCACGCACGGTGATCGGCGAGCTAGTACCGGTTGCGCTGATGCTGCCCGGCTGCGCGGTCACGGTGTAATCGACGATGGCGCCACTGCCGGCCGACGGCGCATCGAAATACACCTCCACCTGTCCATCACCGGCCACGCCGCGCACGTTGGCGACGGCCGACGGCAGGTCGGCGCCCACGCGTACGCCCGTGGTCGCCCCCACATTGGCCAGCGCCGCACGCGCTTCGGTGCCCTGTGCATTGCGCAGGCTGCCGGCGGCGGCCTGCAGCGATTCCACCTCGATGCCATCTTCGTCGCGGTCGTCGGCCTGCAGCGTGTACTGGAAACGCAGCACGCTGCCCTGCCCGTCCGTCTCCACCGTCGAAAGCGTGGCCACGCGGCGCTGGCTGCCGATGCGCAGCAGCAGCTGCGACGCAGCGCCCACCTGCAGGGCCTGGTCGAACTGCACCGCAAAGGACAGCACCTGGCCGGCAAGGTAGCGGCCGACCGACGGCACCTGCACGGCGGTCACCGCCGGTGCGCCCTGCACGGTGAGCGGGTCGGACGGCAACGATGCCGCGCCGGCACCCGCCGCATTGAAGGCGGTGATCACGAAGCGATGCGCGATGCCGGCCGGCAGCCCGTCGATGCGCAGCGGACTGCCACTGCCGCGCACGCTCTGCCCGCCCGGCAACGCCTGCAGCAGATAGCTGTCGACCGCGCTGCCGCCATCGAACGTCGGCGCTTGGAAGCTCACGTCCACGCTGCCCGCGGCAAGCACGACCGCGGTGATGCGCGGCGCGCCCGGCACAACGGCGAGCACCGCGAACGAGCGGCTGACGCGTGCTGCGGCATGGGTCGCGGTGTCACCCGCCTGGTCGGCATCAATGCTGCAGGTGCCTGCCGCAAGCAGGGTCACCCGGCCATCGGCAGCGACGCTGCAGACCCGGGGCGTGCTGCTGGACAGCGCGACCGGCAGGCCACTGCTGGCGATGGCCAGCACCTGCGGCGTGCTGCCGAACGGCTGTGCATCGAGCGCGTCGAACTGGATCTGCTGCTGCGCCATCGGCACCACGTCGTCTGATGCCGTGGACACCACGCCCAGCCCAGCCGCAGTACGTGCGGTGACCGTGAAGCGGTAGGCGACGCCGTTGCGCAGGCCGGTGAACACCACCGGTGAACCGGCTGCCTGCTGCTGCAGGCCACCGGGCTGCGCGGTCAGCAGATAATCCAGCACCGGGCTGCCGCCATCCTGCGCAGGCGCTGCGAACTGCAGCGTCGCTGTGCCGTCACCTGCGACGACATCGGTGATGGACGGTGCACCCGCCGGCTGCGCGCCGACCAGGATGCCCGCCGTGGTGCCGACGCCCGACAGCGTCAGCACGGCATCGATGTCATCGCTGTTGCGGATGCTGCCACCAGCCAGCTGCACGCCGTCGATGCCGATGCCATCCTCGTCGGACTGGCCCGGCACCACGGTGTAGCTGAAAGCCAGCTGGTTGCTGCCCGAGCCGGAGCGATAGCGCGCGGCCACCTGCTGGCCGCCGATCGACAGCTGCAGCGCGGGCACGCCCTGCACCGTGACCGGCTGGTCCAGGACCAGCAGGAAGTCGAGGCTCGCACCGGCCAGGTAGCGGCCGTCGGCCGGTAGCAGCAGGCTGGTCACGCGCGGCACGGCCGGCATCGTCACCGGGTCGGAGCCGGCGGAGAACGCCCCCGGTCCCGTCGCGGTGCGTGCACGCACGGCGAAGGTGTAGGTCTCGCCGGCACGCAGGCGGTTCACCCGCACCGGACTGGATCCACCCGTGACCACCGCGTGCGTCGGCAGTGTCAGCACTTCGTAGCTGGTGATGCTGCTGCCGCCATCACTGGCGGGCGCATCGAAGTAGACATCGACGCTGGTCGCGCCGATGCGTTGGACGCGAAGCAGGGTCGGCGCCGACGGCTGGGCGGCCACGACGCTGAAACTGCGCTCCACCGGCTGCGCCGCGCGTGTGCCGGCGTTGCCGGGCTGCAGTGCGCGCACCGTGCACATGCCGAGCGCGGACAGGCGCAGGTTGCCTGCACTTTCCAGCGCGCAGACCAGCGGAGTCAGGCTCTCGTACTCGACGGCCAGGCCGCTGCTCGCGGTGGCCTGCAATGCCAGCAGTGAACCCAACGGCCGGTCACCAGGCGCATCGAACTGGATCGTCTGCCCCGTCATCGGCGTGACCGCGGCGCTTGCCAGCGACGGCTGGCTGGCCTGGCTGCCGTTGTTGGCGATCACCTGGAACTGCACGGGCATGCCATTGGCAAGACCGGTCACCGTGATCGGCGACTGCGTGCCGAGCGCCCACTCGCCCGTGGACGCCATAACGGCGTACTCGACAATGGGGGCGCCGCCGGTCTGCGCCGGTGCGGTGAAGCTGACCACGGCCTCGCCATCGCCGGCGACGGCCACGACCTGGCCGGGGGCATCGGGCGCGATGGCCGCGATGCTGCCCGTCAGCGGTTGGTGCGCGCTGGCGCCCGCGGCATCGGTGACCTCCACGCTGACACTGAACGTACCCGCGACCTGCGGCGTGCCATGCAGGCGACCCGAGGGTTCAAGCACCAGCCCGGCGGGCAAGGTGCCAATGTTGATGCCGAAGCTGTAAGGCAGGGTGCCGCCACTGGCGGTCAGGTTGACATCAACCGTCGTGCCAACGGTGAACTGCTGCATTGCCGGCGGAGCAAACTGCAGGGGCTGCGCGGCAGCGGTGATGCAACGGAGCTGCACCGGGCCGATGTAGCTCCCCGCTTTGACCCTGATGTAGAGGCCATCGGCCAGCAGGAAGCTGCTGGGCACCGTTGCGCTGTACGATCCCGCAGCACCGGTATTGCTGCGATAGTCCAGCACCGTCAGCGCAAGGCTTCGGCTTTTCACGCTGACGATGTCAGCACTCGATGGATTCTGCCCGCCTGCGTTGAGGCCGTTGTCTGCGAAATCGACGGTGACAGACTCATCGGGCAGGAAGTCCGTGCCGTAGAACCGGTCGGTGTAGTTGATGGTCGCACCAAGCCGGTTGATGGCCTCGCACGCGGTTGATGCCGCCTGCGCCACCCCCGTACCTGCCAGCAACTGCAACAGCACCACGCACATCCAGACGACACCGCGCCCCAACCCACTCTTCCCTGCTACCGCCGACATCGATCCGTTCCCCATGAATGAAGGGGGCGCACGCGCCGGTCCATCGCCGCGCGCGCAGCGATGGGTCATGGACGGTGATGTTTCCCCCTGGTACCGGTGAGGTAACGGCAGGTCACGGGCGAACTTGAGCGCCGGCCGGCTCCTATACCGGCACGGCCCCCGGCCGGCCGTGGATGACCTGGAAGCGCGCTGCGGTGCGCACCTCGGCATCGGCACGCAGCACGCTGTCGGCAAAGCGCAGTTCGGCGTCCACGGTCTGCCGGTTCAGCTGCAGCTTCCACCAGCCGCGGCGGTCGCCGTCGAAATAGCGGATGTGCGGGTTCTGCGGAATCGACGGTCCGTAGTACGGTCCATACGGCGTATCGTCGCCACCACTGCTGATCGCCGGGGCGATGAATTCAGTGGCGACCACCGGCGAGCTGGCCGCGTTGAAATCCAGCTTCAGGTCGTTGACAAAGGTGGAGTGCCAGTCGCCGCCGAGCACGATCGCGTTGCCCGTGCCGCCTGTCTGCAGGGCCTGCAGCAGCCGGTTGCGCGCAAGCGGATAGCCGTCCCAGGCGTCGTTCCAGAAGCGCTCGCGCGGGGTGCCCGCATCCAGTTGCAGCTGGGCCATCAGCAACTGCTGCACCACCACGTTCCAGCGCAGCCCCTGTGCCGCCACCATCGACTGGGCGAACCAGGCTTCCTGGCCGGCACCGAGCATGCTCATGCGCGGGTCCAGCGCGGCTTCGCAGCGCGCCGATTCGCCCACCCCGCAGGGATTGGCGGGACGGAACTGGCGGCAATCGAGCAGGCTGAGCTGTGCGAGATCACCGTAGCGCAGGCGCCGGTGCACGCGCAGGCCACCATTGCCTGCCGGCGTGCTGCGCATGGGCAGGTGTTCGTAGAACGCGCGGTAGGCCGCCGCACGCCGCACGATAAACGCCTCGGTCGATACGCCGGGCTTCTCCGGATGGATGCCGGAATAGTCGTTCTGCACCTCGTGGTCATCCCAGATCACCGCGAAGGCATGCGCAGCATGGGCCGCCTGCAGGTCCGGGTCGAGCTTGTACAGCGCGTACTGGTCGCGGTACCGCTCCAGGCTGACGGTCTCGCCGCTGAAGCGCTCCGCATCCAACGTGCGCCCGCGTGCATTCTGCAGCGGGCTGTATTCGTACAGGTAGTCGCCGGCGTGCAGCACCAGATCGACATCACTGCGCGCGATATCGCGCAGCACCGGGTAGTAACCGCTGTTCCAGGCCTGGCAGGTGCACAGTGCCAGCCGCAGCTGCTGCAGCTGCGTGTCCGGCAGCGGCGCGGTGCGGAAATGACCGACCGCGCTTTCCTCGTCACCATCGCAGGCGAACCGGTAGTAGTAGTCACGGCCCGGGCGCAGGCCGTTGACTTCCACGTGCACCGAATGCGCCAACTCCGGTACGGCAGCCGCAACGCCACGCTGCACCAGCCGGCGCATGCCCGGGTCTTCGGCCACGTACCAGCGCACCGGCACCGCTCGTGCGGGCATGCCACCGCCATTGAGCGGGTCCGGTGCCAACCGCGTCCACAGCACCGCGCCCTGCGGATCCGGATCGCCGGCAGCGACGCCCAGCGTGAACGGATCGCTTCCCAGCCGCGGCCGCGGACCGGCCGCAGCCAGCCCCGGCATCGCGGCCAGTGCGACCGCCGCCCCCGTGCCCTGCCACGCCAGGCGCAGCAGGCGGCGACGGGTTTCCGGATCGACAGGTGCGCGCATCAGAAACGGACGGTCGCAGTCGCCATCACCTGACGCGGCGCGCCAACCTGCATGGTGGCCAGGCTGCGGGTCGGGTCACTGGCGTAGGTGCCATTGGTGTTGATGGACGACAGGTAACGCTTGTCGGTCAGGTTGGTCAGGTTCAGTGCGACCGTCAGGTTCTGCGCCGGGCCCATCGCACCGAAGTCGTAGGCCACCGAAGCATTGACCAGCCAGTAGCTGGGGACCGAGAGATCATTGGTGTAGGTCACGTAACGCTTGCCGACGTGGTTGGCCGACAGGCGCATGTCCCACGGGCCCGGGGTCCAGGCGAGCGTGCTGGAGAACATCCATTCCGGCGTGTCGACGGTCTTCCTGCCGCGGGTCGGCACCACCTCGTTGTTCACGTAATCGTTGTCGTAGGTGCTGTCATTCCACGACAACGCATTGGACCAGGCCAGGTCCTGCATCGGCTTCAACTGCAGCATGGCTTCGGCACCGCGGCTGGTGACCGAGCCGACGTTGGAGAACAGTGCCGGGCAGCCAAGGATGCCCACGCACTGGGCGATCGCCAGCAGGCGGTTGTCGAACTTCACGTCATATACCGCGACCGACGCTTCATAGCCGCGGCCGTAGCCGCGCCAGCCCAGCTCGATCGTGCGCGACTGTTCCGGCTTCAGGTTGCCTGCGCTGGCATCGAAGTCGGCCTGCGGCACGTTGAACGGGCTGCCGACGCCCAGGGCATAGGCAGCGACATTCTTTGCGAACGAGCCGAAGACCTCGTTGCCTTCGTTGAGCTTGAAGTTGAAGCCGGCCTGCGGCAGGAGGCCCTTCTTCGCGGTCAGGCTGCTGTTGTTCGCGTAGTTGCCCAGCGGCGTACGCACGCTGGTGCGGGTGTGCGGCGACTTGGCGCCGATGTCGATGGTCAGGCGACCATCGAACAGGCGGAAGCGGTCCTGCACGTAGAACTGGCGGGTGATGGTGGTGTACTGCTGGTTCCACACGCGCTGGTCGGGATTGCGCAGGAAGAAGTCATCGGTGATGGGGCCATCGATGTAGTAGAAGTTGCGCTGCACGCTATGGCCGTTGTCCTCGTACCAGAGGCCGGCTTCCAGTTCATGGCCACCGACGTTCCAGGTGAACGCAGAGGTCACGCCGGTACGGTCGATCGCGTACTCGGTGGTGCGGATCGAGATCGGAATCTCCCGGCTGGTACCCGGGTTGGAGGGATTGGACGGGCTGAACCAATGGCCCTGGCCGCGATTGCTGTGGTTGTAGACGTTGACCTTCAGCCGCATCGATTCGTTGAGGCCGAAGTCGCCAGCGATGCTGGACAGGTCGTCATTGCGCAGGCCATGGCCGGAGTAGTACGCGTCCCATGGGCTGTTGACGCCGCCACTGTACTGGCCGTTCGCCGCCGCGACCGCGCGATCCCAGTCCGGCGCGTAGTTGTCCCAGTTCCAGCCGAGGCGATCGATCATCTCCAGCGACAGATCCTGGTAATCGGCCTCGACCCGGCGCGATCCGTTGAACAGCGCGGTGATCCGGCTGTCCTCGCCGAAGTGGTAGGTGGCCTTGCCATTGAACTGCTTCGACTCCTGCGATCCCTTGCCCTTCCACTTGTCGCCCTCGGAGTACGCGCCGGACAGATAGGCGGCAAAGCCCTGGTGCTCGCCCGTCTCCAGTCGCGCATAGCTGCGGCGCGCACCGTCGCTGCCGAAGCCCTGCGCCAGCACCACGCCGTACTCGGTGGACGGATCGATCGAATAGAACTGGAACACGCCACCCAGGTTGCTGGTGGACGGCGTACCCAGTGCGCCGATGCCGGTGGACACTTCCGCGCCGCCCAGGTTCTCGCTGATCACGGCGCGGCTGATGTGCAGGCCATTGCTGTTGCCGTAGGACATGTTGCCCAGCGGGATGCCATCGAGGGTGTAGCCGAGACGGTTCTGGTTGAAGCCGCGCAGGCTGATGCTGGTGGACCACTCATAGGCACCGGTGGCGTCGGCCGACTCGAAATGCACGCCCGGCTTGCTGGCCAGCAGCTTCAGCGGGTTGGCGCCCGGCGGCAGCACCTTCATGTCCTCCGCGGTGACACGCTGCACCTGGCGGGCCTCGCCCCGGCCGATCACCGAGACCGAATCGAGGGTCGTGGCCGACGGCGTTCCGGTGTCAGGCGCGGTTTCAGCCGAAGCAAGCGACGGCAGCGATGCACAGACCAGCAGGGCAAGCAGGTTGCGGCGGAGCGGAGCATGGGACGACATGGAGGCGGATTCCTTGGGCACGCTGGACACCGAAAGGCGGCGTCGAAGAGCAGCAGCGGCGGAATCGTAGAAGCGGCGCGTTACATGTCATTTACACGCAGCATGCGCGGGGTGTTGCGAGCGACGAAGGCAGCGGCGTCTGCCATCTGTTGACTACCGTGCCGCCCGGCATGGCCCGGCGCTACCCTAACGCCGCGGGCCTTACTCGAACCCACCGCCCGAATCGTGCGACAGGTTGTCGAAGCGGGTGTATTCGCCGAAGAACTTCAGCTTGCACGAACCGGTGGGGCCACCACGGTGCTTGCCGATGATGATCTCGGCCAGGCCCTTGTCCGGCGAATTTTCCTTGTTGTAGTAATCGTCGCGGTAGATGAAGACGATCATGTCCGCATCCTGCTCGATTGCGCCCGATTCGCGAAGGTCGGCCATCACCGGGCGCTTGTCGGTACGCGTTTCCAGCGATCGGTTCAGCTGCGAGAGCGCGATCACCGGCACGTTCAGTTCCTTGGCCAGGCCCTTCAGCGATCGCGAGATCTCCGAGATTTCGGTCGCGCGGTTTTCGCTGTTGCCCGGCACGCTCATCAGCTGCAGGTAGTCGATCACGATCAGGCCCAGGTCGTGCTCGCGCTTCAGGCGGCGGCACTTGGAACGCAGGATCTCCGGCGACACGCCCGGCGTATCGTCGATGAAGATCTTGGTTTCCTTCAGCATCTTGATCGCGCTGGTGACGCGGCTCCAGTCCTCGTCTTCCAGCTGGCCGGTACGCAGGCGCGAGGCGTTGATGCGGCCGTTGGAGGAAATCAGGCGCATCGCCAGCTGCGATGCGGACATTTCCATCGAGAACACGGCCACGCCCTTCTTCGACTTGATCGCCGCATACTCGGCGATGTTCAGCGCGAAGGTGGTCTTGCCCATCGCCGGACGCGCGGCGAGGATGATCAGGTCGGTCGGCTGCAGGCCGGCGGTCATCGCATCGAAATCGGTATAGCCGGTCGGCAGGCCGGTGATGTTGCCGCCGTTCTCGAAGCGGTTGCGCAGCTCTTCGAACGCATCCTTCAGCGCGCCGGGCATGGCCACGAAGTCAGTGCGGCCACGCGCGCCCTGCTCGGCGATGGCGAACACGCTCTTTTCGGCCGAGGCCAGCAGTTCGCTGCTGTCACGGCCTTCGGGCTGGAAGCCGTCGTTGACGATGTCGGTGCCGACCTGGATCAGTTGCCGCAGCACCGCCTTGTCACGCACGATCTCGGCGTAGGCCACGATGTTGGCCGCCGACGGCGTGGTGCTGGCCAGCTCGATCAGGTAGGCGCCATCGCCGACCAGCTCCATCTTGCCCTGCGATTCGAACCACTCGCCCAGAGTCACCGCATCGAACGGACGCTCGCGCTCGGACAGCTCGCGGATCGCCCGGTAGATCATCTGGTGATCGCGGCGATAGAAATCGGTCTCGGTCAGCTGGTCGTTGACCCGGTCGTAGGCTTCCGGGGCCAGCATCAGGCCACCCAGCACCGCCTGTTCGGCTTCCACCGAGTGCGGCGGCACGCGCAGCTGGTCGATGCGCGATTCGTCGCGATCGCGGTCGAAGCCATCGCCGCGCTCTTTGCGGTTGGAACGGAAGCCGGAACGGGCGGACATGCTGCGGTGTTTCCTGCGAAAGTGGGCCAGGCGAGTGTAGGCGTGCGCCGACCCCGGCGGCCATGGACAAGCCTGTGGATAAGCCGTGGACGAACGGGGGATATCCGCCGCTGTGCGACGTGCCTGCCCGGCCTATGGAGACCCATTATCGCATGGGGTCAGAGCCCGCCGCTGCGCGATGGGATCCGACCCCGGCAGAGAGGGGTCGGATCCCTCTGCGCAGCAGAGGGCTCTGACCCCGAATGCAGCGTCAGTCCCCTTTGGCATGCACCGCGATCAGCTTCAGGAAGCGGTCCACATAGCCCTGCAGGAACTTATGCGTGCCTTCGTTGTGGATCGTGCCGTCGGCGCCGATCAGCTCATCCTTGAAGTGGATGAACGCCTCCGGCTGGCCGAGCACGTGCATGTCCAGGAACGCCAGGCTGTTGCGCAGGTGCTGCTGGGCCACCGCCGTGCCGATCTGGCCGATGGACGCGCCGATCACCGCCGCCGGCTTGCCAGCGAAGGCGCTGTCACCATACGGCCGCGAGCCGATGTCGATGGCGTTCTTCAGCACGCCGGGCACCGAGCGGTTGTATTCCGGGGTGACGAACAGCACCGCGTCGGCACCGCGTACCTCGTCCTTCAGCCGCGTGCCCTGCGCCGGGTAGCTGCAGTCGAAATCCTGGTTGTACAGCGGCAGATCGTCGATGCGCACGTACGTGAAACGCGCGCGATCGCCGGCCAGCTTTTCCAGGGCCAGCGCGAGCCTGCGGTTGCAGGATTCCTTGCGCAGGCTGCCAACGAAGACCGCGATGGTGGGAACAGGCATGGCGACACACTCCTGACGGGGGAAAGGGCCAGCCTAGCGGCCGGCCCGATGCGCCCCGGTGAAGATCAGCCGCGTGCCACGCCCGCCCGCACCTGCCGCCAGTGGTCCTGCCAGGCCTGGAACATCAGCACGTTCCACAGGTGGGTATGCCACTTGCGCTGGCCGCCCAGGAACTGCTGCCACAGCGGCTGCACGGCGGCCGCCGACAGCACGCCTTCGCGTTCCAGCCGCGCCGGCTGCAGCAGGTCATCGGCCCACGGCCGCAGGTCGCCCTTCAGCCATTCACTCACCGGCGCACCGAAACCGCGCTTGGGGCGGTGCACCATCGACTGCGGCACGTAGCGGCCGAGCACGCGCTTGAGCAGCACCTTGCTGGTGTCCTCACTGCGCTTGAAGTCCAGCGGCAGCGACCAGGCAAATTCAGCCACGCGCCAGTCCAGCAGCGGCGCCCGTGCCTCCAGGCTGACCGCCATCGAGGTGCGGTCGACCTTGCACAGCAGGTCGTCGGGCAGGTAGCTGACGAAGTCGGCCAGCATCATCGCGTCGGCCGGGGTGCCGGCACCGTGCAGCGGGTCGGCCAGGTCGTAGAAGCTGCCGGCCTCGCGCGCACCGATCACCGCCGCCGCCGGGTCGCGCCAGCGCGAGATGCGGTTGCGGTAGACATCACCGATGCCGCGCGCACCGGTCTCGGCCAGCAGTGCGGCCAGGCCGCCGGTGCGCGACGCCTCGCCCTGCTGGTGCGCACGCGCGCCCATCCAGCGCCGCAGCGGCGCCGGCACGCGGCCCAGCATCTGCCAGTTGCGCAGCGCGCGCACATAGCGGGTGTAGCCGAAGAACAGTTCGTCGCCACCATCACCGGACAGGGCCACGGTCACGCCCTGCCGCGCCAGCCGCGCGACCAGGGCGGTCGGCACCTGCGAGGCATCGGAGAAGGGCTCATCGAACATCGCCGGCAGCTGCGGCACCACCGCCAGTGCATCGGCGCCACTCACGTACAGCTCGGTGTGGTCACAACCCAGGTGGCCGGCCAGCTCTTTCGCCAGCGGCGCCTCGTCATGGTGCGAGGCGCTGAAGCCGATGCTGAAACTGTGCACCGGCTGCGTGCTCTGCGCCTGCATCAGCGCGGCCACCAGCGACGAATCGGTGCCACCGGACAGGAACACGCCCACCGGCACGTCGGCCACCATGCGCAGCGCCACGGCATCGCGCAGCAGGCCGTCCAGCTGTTCCTCGGCCTCCTCGATGCGGCCGTGGAACGGTGCGGCCAGTGCCGCCTGCATGCGTGCGCGCGCATCCCAGTACGGGCGCTGGGCCTGCTCGGGGCGGTGCGCGGCGGCACCGGCGGCCACCATCGCCGCATCCAGCCGCAGCACGCGGCCCGGCATCAGCTTGTAGCAGCGCTGGTGGATGCTGTGCGGGGCCGGGATGTAATCCAGGCGCAGCAGCAGGGTCAGCGCATCGCGGTCGATGTCGTTGTCGAAGTCCGGGTGCTGCCACAGCGCCTTCAGCTCCGAACCGAACACCAGGGTGTCGCCGGCCCAGCCGTAGTACAGCGGCTTCTTGCCCACCCGGTCGCGGGCCAGGTACAGGCACTGCTCGTGGCGGTCCCAGAGGGCGATGGCGAACATGCCGTTGGCGCGCTGCAGGGTGTCCTCGACGCCCCACTGCAGGATCGCGGCCAGCAGCACCTCGGTATCCGAA
Organism: Stenotrophomonas sp. STEN087; assembly: GCF_056759115.1. Lineage (NCBI taxonomy): Bacteria > Pseudomonadati > Pseudomonadota > Gammaproteobacteria > Lysobacterales > Lysobacteraceae > Stenotrophomonas > Stenotrophomonas sp. STEN087. Next base: position 24,060 of record NZ_JBRRCR010000009.1, read on the forward strand.
TGGCCGCGGAAGGCATGGCCCAGCGGCTCCAGCTCGGCGCGCAGCGCGGCGAAGTTGTAGACCTCGCCGTTGTAGGCCATCACGTAACGGCCGTCGGCCGAGGCCATCGGCTGGTGGCCCAGCGGTGACAGGTCGAGGATGCTCAGGCGGCGGTGCGCCAAGGCGATGCCGGCGCTGGCGTCGACCCAGGTGCCGCCGTCATCCGGCCCGCGGTGGTGCAGCGCCTGCCCCATGGCCAGCGCCTGCGCCTGCAGCACCTCGTCCAGCGACTGCGGCGCCGGCAACAACATTCCCGCCAATCCACACATGCATCAGGGTTCCTGCGCCAGGTCGAGGGCGGCGCCAATCACCGCATTGTCGCTTGGAAGCCCGAACATTGCTGCCCCCGCCAGCGGCGTGTAGGTATCGGCGCCGCAGACCCGCCGCAGCGGCAGGTGGCCATGGCCGGCCTCGACCAGGGCGGTGACCACGCCCTCGCCCACCCCACCGCTGTGCCGGCCCTCGTCCAGCACCAGCACCCGCCGCGCCGTGGCGGCCTGGGCGGCGATGAAACCGGCATCCAGCGGCACCAGCCAGCGCAGGTCCACCACCCGCACCTGCCAGCCGGTCTGCGCCTGGATGGCCGGCACCGCGCGCAGCGCCATCGGCACGCCGTTGCCGTAGGTGAACACCACCAGATCATCGGCGTCGGGCGCATAGACCCGGCCCTCGCCCAGCACCAGCGCCTGCCCCGCCGCCGGGTAGTCGAACAGCCACTGTCCATCGCCGGGCGCGTGCAGGTCCTTGCTCATGTACAGCGCGATCGGTTCCAGGAACACCGCCACCCGGCCGTCCACCCGGGCCAGCGCCGCCAGCGTGCGCAACATCATCACCGCATCGTCGCCGCGCGACGGGCAGCCCACCACCAGGCCGGGAATGTCGCGCAGCGCGGTGATCGAGTTGTCGTTGTGGAAGTGGCCGCCGAAGCCCTTCTGGTAACCCAGGCCGGCCACCCGCACCAGCATCGGGTTGCGGAACTGGTCGTTGGAGAAGAACTGCAGCGAACAGGCCTCGCCACGCAGCTGGTCGATCGCGTTGTGCAGGTAAGCCAGGTACTGGATCTCCGGGATCGGCAGCAGGCCCATGTTGGCCAGGCCCTGGGCCATGCCCAGGATCATCGTCTCGTCCAGCAGGGTGTTGAACACCCGGCGCGGCCCGAAGCGGCGCAGCAGGTCCTTGGTGACGGTGTAGACGCCGCCCTTCTGCGCCACGTCCTCGCCGAACAGCAGCGCCTGCGGATACTTGCACAGCAGTTCCTGCAGGCCGTGGTTGATCTGCACGGCCAGGTGCCGCGGCGGCTGCCGCTCGGGCAGCGCGTCGGCTCCGCCGTACAGGGCCTCGCGCGCTTCGGCCGGTACCGGGCGCTGCGCCTCGGCCATCACCGCCGCCGGCGTGTACGGCGCCAGCGGCGCGACCACTTCATCCAGCGACTGCAGCTTGGGCCGCGCTTCGGCGTCGGCCGCCGCCGACAGGCAGCGCACGCGCAGGGTCTCGTACGCAGCCTCGATGCCGGCAGCATCCATCCAGCCCGATTCCAGCGCGATCTGCGCCGACCGCAGCAAGGGATCCTGGGCTTCGGCCGCGCACAGGTCGGCCAGCGCGCGCCACTCCACTTCGAAATCGGTGCCGGCGTGGCCCATCAGCCGCGTGGTACGCAGGTGCAGGAAGGTCGGTCGACGGGTGCGCCGGCAATGCTCCACCGCCGCCTGCACCTGCGCATGTCCCGCCGCCAGGTCCAGGCCATCGGCGTAGTAGTAGTCCAGCCCCGGCTGGCGGCTGAAGCGCTCGGCGATCCAGCCTTCCGGCGTCTTCACCGAAATACCCAGGCCGTTGTCCTCGCAGACGAACAGGATCGGCGCGGGCAGCTTCTGGTAGGCCGACCACATCGCGGTATTGAAGGCGGTCTGCGCGGTAGCGTGGTTGGCCGAGGCATCGCCGAAGGAGCACAGCACGATGCTGTCGGCAGGGATCGGCAGCGGCTGGCCCAGGCGCTTGCCGCTCTCGATGGCCAGCGCGGTGCCCAGCGCCTTGGGCAGGTGCGAGGCGATGGTCGAGGTCTGCGGCAGCACCCACAGCGGGCGGCTGCCCCACACCTTGTGGCGGCCACCGCTGGCCGGGTCGTCGGCGCTGGCGGCGAAGGACAGTGCCGCGTCACGCAACGGATCCAGGCCCGGCACCTGCCGCGCGCGCTCGGCCATGAAGGCGCCGGAGCGGTAATGCAGGAACGCCGGATCAGTATGCCGGCAGGCCCGCGCCAGCAGCGCGTTGCCTTCGTGGCCGGACGACCCGATGGTGTAGAAGACCTTGTTCTGCACGCGCAGCACGCGCGCCATCAGGTCCAGCTGGCGGCTGGCCAGCTGCGAATCGAACAGCTCGGCGAACGCCGCTGCGGTCAGCGTGCTGCCCGGCAGGATCGGCGCATCCGGCGCCGGCTTCGGGCGCGGCAGCCCACGCCAGGCGCGCACCGCCTCGAGGAAATTGACGTCGCACACTTCGGCGCGGTTGAGCACGCGCATGCGTGCGGGGATCGGATCGGGAACCACAGCAAACATCGAACACCCTCCGTGTCGTTGTTGCGTTCCGCCGGGCGTGGCCCGGCGCTACCGTGCCGGGTTGGACGCTACCCGCGTGCGTCCAACCGCGCGCGTACCTCGGGCGTAACCGCCGGCATCGCCACGAACCGTGGCTGCTCGCGCACCCGCTGCAGCCATGCACGCACTTCCACGAACGGCTGCAGGTCGATGCCACCATCGGCGGCAACATCGGTGTAGGCAAACAGCGCGATGTCGGCGATGCCGTACCCGCTGCCGGTGAACCACTGCGCCTGACGCAGGTGCTGCTCCATCACCGCCAGCGCGGTGGCGGCGCGCTCATGCAGGCGCGGCAGTTCGGCCCGGCGCGGCGAATCGGCATCGGTCCAGCCACGGATGAAGCGCGCCACGGCCACGCAGGGTTCGTGGCTGTACTGTTCGAAGAACATCCAGCTCAGTGCCTGCGCGCGTTCCCAGCCATCGGTCGGCAGGTAGGGCGTGCCTTCGGCCAGCCAGAACAGGATCGCGTTGGATTCGGTCAGTACGCGGCCATCGTCGCGCACGATCAGCGGCACCTTAGCATTCGGGTTCAGAGCCAGGAACTCAGGCGAATGAGTCTGCCCATGCGCACTGTCCACTTCCACCCAGCGGTAGCGGCTGCCGAGCTGCTCCAGCAGCATCCGCACCTTGTGGCAGTTGCCCGACACCGACATGCCATGCACCGTCAACGGAACGCGCTCTTCCACCATTGCCTGCTCCAGGACATCCCGGCCGACGGCCGGCTGCACGCAGTCTGGCAAGCACATCGGCCGATGCCAAGCGCGGGTGCAGCATCACCGCCGGCGTTGCTGCCATTGCGCGCGCGACTGCCCCCAGATCTGCAGCGGCGGCCCCTCGTAGGGGGGCGGCAACTGGCCCATGCGCAGCAGGCTGCTGCCCAGCTTGCGCGCCACCGCCCTGGACTTCTCGTTGTCATCGGCAATGGTGTGGATCACCTCGTCCCAGCCCAGCGTGTCGAACGCCCAGTCGATGGCGGCCACCGCCGCTTCGGGGGCGTAGCCACGGCCCCAGCGCGCGCGGCAGATGCTCCAGCCGACCTCGGGGCCGGGCCAGCCGAGCGGCTGCCACGGGCCCATGCGGCCGACCCATTCGCCGGTGGCTTTCTCGATGACGCTGAACATCGAATAGCCGAACAGCTGCCAGGCTCCGGCCAGGCTGCAGAAGCCGCGCCAGGCCACCGAAGGCAGCTGCACGCCGCCCAGGCTGCGCATCACTTCTTCATCGGCGCAGAACGCCAGGTAGGGCTCCAGGTCCTGCGCCTGCGGTGGGCGCAGAATCAGGCGCTCGGTTTCGATGCGCAGGTCGAAGATGCTCATGCAGGCTCCCGCCGGGTACCGTGGCCGCTCATCATCGCCGATCCCGCCATCGGATCCAGCACGCAAACGAAACGGGCCGGCAAAGGCCGGCCCGTCCGATACAGCATTCCGTTGCCGCGTTACTGGCGGTTGGCCGCTGCGTCGCCGGCCGCGGCGGTCTGGGTCACCAGCTGGCCATCCACCACCGGCAGGCGGTCGCTGGCCGGCTTGTTGTCCATGCGCACGGTCTTCTCGGCGCCGTCATAGCGGTAGGTCACGTTGTAGCCCTTGACCACATCGTTGGTGCCCATGGCGATGCGCGTGCCCGGCTTGCTGGCCATGCGCATGGTGCCGGTGGTGCCGTCCTCGTTGCGGTAGGTCACGTTGTAACCGGTCACGCGGCTCGACTCGGAGGTCGCCGTTTCAGTGTGGCACTGGCGCTCGGTGCGGTTGACCACGCGGCCACCGACGTGGCGCTTGTCCACCTGGTTGCCGATGAAGCCACCGGCCACGGCGCCGGCTGCAGTGGCAGCCTTCTTGCCGTTGCCGCCGCCCACCTGGTTGCCGAGCAGGCCACCGACCACGGCGCCGACCACGGTGCCGCCGACGTTGCCATCACGCTCGGGCAGGCGCTCCTGCACCACGACGTCCTCGCAGACTTCATGCGGGGTCTGGGTGGTGGAGGTCTCGCGCACCGGCTCGGTGCCGATGACCGTCGCATAGGCCTTCTGCTTCTCGGTCAGCGGGTCGACCTTCAGCACATCGGCGTATTCCAGGCCGCGCGGTGCCGAGGCATCGACCGCGTCGCCGCGCGCGCCATCATCGGCAGCGCTGCCATCGACCAGTCGCGACTCGGAAGGATTCGCGGCGCCCAGTGCATCCGGGGCCTTGTCACCACTCTTCATGAAGGCGGCGGTTGCGATGCCACCCACCAGCAGCGCGCCTGCTGCGACCAGGACAGTTGTAGTTGTGCTTTTCATGACCTGCTCCCTGCGGACCGTCCGCAACGTTCTCGATGCAGATTGCAACATGCGCTGCCTGAACGGAATCTCCACATTTCGTACTCATGGCCGTAACCCATTCAGCATCGGGAAATGCAGGGCCCGTGGTAGCGTTTGCAGCACGCCCCCGAGGAGCCCCGCCATGGCCAACCCGATGCTGCTGCCGGTCCTGCAATGGGCACGCCGGCTGCGCTACCCCACCCTGTTCAAGCTGACCGCCGGCCTGTTCGCGCTGACGCTGTTCATCCCCGACCCGATCCCGTTCGTGGACGAACTGATGCTGGGCCTGGGCACCCTGCTGCTGGCCAACTGGAAGAACCGCAGCGCGGCGACACCGCCCCCCCTGGAACAGCGCTGAACATGCTGATCGACAGCCATTGCCACCTGGATGCCAGCGAGTTCGACCCCGACCGCACGGCGGTGATCGAGCGCGCCCGTGCGGCCGGCGTACAGGCCCAGGTGGTGCCGGCGGTGACCGCCGCCAGCTGGCCGAAGCTGCGCGAGGTCTGCCAGCAGGCACCGGGGCTGTACCCGGCCTATGGCCTGCACCCGATATTCCTGGCCGACCACCGTCCCGAGCACCTGGGCCAGCTGCGCGAGTGGGTCGAGCGCGAGCGTCCCTGCGCGATCGGCGAGTGCGGCCTGGATTTCTTCGTCGAAGGACTGGATGCCGAGGCGCAGCAGGACTATTTCATTGGCCAGCTGAAGCTGGCACGCGACTTCGACCTGCCGGTGATCGTGCATGCGCGCCGCGCGGTGGACGCGGTGATCGCCGCGATCCGCCGCATCGGCGGCCTGCGCGGCGTGGTCCACAGCTTTCCCGGCAGCCCGGAGCAGGCCGCGCAGCTGGACAAGCTGGGCTTCCTGCTCGGCCTGGGTGGACCGCTGACCTACGAACGAGCGCAGCGCCTGCAGCGCCTGGTGCGCGAGATGCCGCTGGAGCAGCTGCTGCTGGAAACCGACGCGCCGGACCAGCCCGACGCGGGCATCCGCGGCCAGCGCAATGAACCGGCACGACTGTCGGTGATCGCCCGCCACGTGGCCGCGCTGCGCGGTACCGACGTGGAGACCGTGGCAGCGGCCACCAGCGAAAACGCCCGGCGGCTGTTCGCGCTGCCGGCCGCCTGATCGCCGTTTCGCCGGGCATGGCCCGGCGCTACCGGTCAAACCTCGGCGGCTTCGGCCTTGACCTTCTTCGGCTCCAGCAGCATTTCCAGCGCCTTGCCGACCGCGGCGAATGCAAACGCACCGGTGATGTGCGTGGCCGCGCCCAGCCCGGCGCCGCAGTCCAGCTTCAACGCGGCATCGGCGCCCAGGTTCGGGCGCAGGCCGCAGACGCTGCCATCGGCCTGCGGGTACTTCACGTTTTCCAGCGAATACACCGCCGGTACGCCGAAATAGCGCTTGGCGTTCTTCGGGAAGTTGAACTCGCTGCGCAGCTTCTTGCGGATCAGCGCCAGCATCGCGTCGTGCTCGGTACGCGAGACGTCGCGGATGCGCACCAAGGTCGGGTCGGTACGGCCGCCGGCAGCGCCCACGGTCAGCAGCGGCAGCTTGCGGCGGCGGCACCAGGCGATGGTCTCCACCTTCACCCGGAAGCTGTCGCAGGCATCGATGACCAGGTCGAAGCCACGGTCCAGCAGTTCGGCCATGTTGGCGGTGGTCAGGAACGCCTGCACGGCATCGACGTCGATCTGCGGGTTGATCGCGCGGCAGCGCTCGGCCATCGCCTCGGACTTGTTGCGGCCGTAGTTGCCCTCCATCGCCGGCAGCTGCCGGTTGGTGTTGGACACGCAGATGTCATCGGCATCGATCAGGGTCAGGTGGCCGACGGCCGAACGGGCCAGCGCCTCCACCACCCACGAGCCGACGCCGCCCATGCCCACCACCGCCACGCGGCTGCCCTGCAGGCGCTCGAGCGCACCTACGCCATACAGCCGTTCGATGCCGGCGAAGCGTTGTTTGACCTGTTCGTTCATGCGGCTATTTTAACGTGCAGGCAGCGGCGGCCATAGCGGGCCGCCATCGAACCCACCGTTGCACGCCCGCGCATCACCCATGGAGGAGCCCGCATGAACGCCAGCCCGTCCCGTCGTCCTTCCAGCGCCCAGCGCTATTTGTTCGTGCTCGTGCTCGGCCTGCTGATCGGCCTGGTCGCCACGGTCATGGTCGGCCGCGCCCTGCAGGCCGGTCGCGATCCCTTCCCGCACAGCCTGATGCACGTGATGCAGCGGCAGGCGGAGCTGCTACAGCAGGCCCAGCAGCAGAACCGCTGCAGCCTGGCCGACAGCCAGCCGCGCCTGCAGTCGCTGCGGCTGCTGTCCAACGACCTGGACCTGGCGTTTCCCAAGCTGAAGGACGATGCGCGCTTCCAGCAGCATGCCAGCCAGTACCGGGCGGACCTCAACGCGGCGCTGGCCGCCCCGCCCAGTGACTGCGCAGCGCTGACCAAGGTGGTGCAGACCGTGCAGGACGACTGCCGGGCCTGCCACCAGGACTTCCGCTGATTCATCTTCCAGCTGGGGAAGGCTGGCGTGATTGGCACCTTGTTCACGTTGAAAAGTGGACGATTCGATCACCCTGCTGCATCACGCAGTACCACCCTTCCACCCGCCTTCACGGCCAGGAGACGCCCCATGAAGATCAAGCTCATCGCCGCCAGTGTCATTGCTACGCTCGCCCTGGCCGGCTGCGCCACCTCGCCCGGTTACGGCGGCGGTGGTTACAACAACGGTGGCTACAACAATGGTGGCTACGGCAACAACAACGGCTACAACCAGAACCGTTGCGCCGACTGCGGCATCGTGACCCGCATCAACACCGTGGCTTCTGGCCGTACCGCGCCCAGCGCGACCGGCGCCATCCTTGGCGGCATCGTCGGTGCCGTGGCCGGCCATGAGATCTCCGACCACACCGGCGGCAGCCGCGGCAACAAGAACGTCGCCGCCGCCGCAGGCGCGGTGGGTGGTGCCCTCGCCGGCAACCAGATCCAGAAGAACGTGACCAGCGATACCTACGACATCACCGTGCGCATGGACGATGGCCGCACCATCGTAGTCAACCAGCGCGACCTGGCCGGTATCCGCGAAAACACCTACGTCCGCGTCGTCAACGGCCGCGTCGTCCTGCGCTGATCCAGCAGCAGCCGACGGTGGCAACGAAAAAGGCCCGCTTGCGCGGGCCTTTTTCGTGCGATGCATTGCAGGCGGGTCGTCAGACCGGCTCTACGGCATCAGCCTGCAGGCCCTTCTGGCCCTGCACGACGGTGAAGGTAACCTTCTGGCCTTCCTTCAGGCTCTTGAAGCCCTGGGTCTGGATGGCACGGAAATGCACGAACACGTCCTCGCCGTTTTCACGGCTGATGAAGCCGAAGCCCTTTGCATCGTTGAACCACTTTACGGTACCGGTCTCGCGATCAGCCATCTCACTCACTCCCTGGTGACTCTCTTGTTGTTGGAAACGCCTGTTGGGCGGCTGACAAGCAAGGGGGAAGCGAGGTGCAACGATGCAGCGGATCGGTTAGATCTTGCTTCATCAGGCCACGATCCACGGTGACCTTGCCAAGCTCAGCGACTGCAACTTAACCCGAGCAAAACGAAAAAGCAACTGCCAAAATATCAAAGTGTCAACCCCAAAAAGACAACCATACGGGACAGCATGGACCTCTCATTCATCTTGTATCTGCTAGCGGTCATTTTCGTCCTGATCGGCATCGCCGGAGTGATCCTGCCGGCCCTGCCCGGGGTGCCACTGGTGTTCGTCGGCCTGCTGCTAGCGGCATGGGCTGACGGCTTTGCCCATGTCGGCTGGCCCACGCTGGTGGCCCTCGGTGTCCTCACCGCGCTGTCCCTGGTGGCCGACGTGCTGTCCACGGTGGTGGGCGCGCAGCGGGTCGGGGCCAGTCGCAAGGCACTCTGGGGCACCTTCATCGGCAGCATCGTCGGCCTGTTCTTCATGCCGATCGGGCTGTTCGCCGGCCCACTGCTGGGTGCCCTGCTGGGCGAGTACTGGCATACCCGCGAGCTGGGGCGCTCGACCAAGGTCGGCCTGGCCACGTGGCTGGGCATCCTGCTCGGCCTTGCGCTGAAGCTGGCCGTGGTGATCGCCATGCTGGGCCTGTTCGCCTTCGCCTGGTTCCTGTGAGGCCGCCGCCTTCACGCCATGCGCACGCCCGCGCCGGGCATAACTCGAGGGGCTGGCCGTTGCCGCGGGCAGCCGCCACACTGTGTGTCTTCCCGTATTCATCCTCTGAAGGGCCTGCTGCAATGACCCTCCCCACGCTGCTCCCCCGCTTCGCGCCGCTGGCGCTGGCCCTGGCCAGTGCGCCGCTGGCCGCGCAGGAAATCGCGCCCACTCCCACCGCTACGCCGGCTGGCTGCGCCGCCGTCGACAGTGACGCCGCGCGCCTGGCCTGCTATGACCGTCTGTTCGGCCACAACGCCCAGGCCACCGCCGAGGCCGACGCCGCCGCCCAGCAGGCCGCACAGAGCCTGCGCGACCAGCGTCGCGCCACTCGCCTCAGCCAGGGCGAAGAGAACCTGCGCGCACGCGTAGGCGACATCTTCCGTCCGGCACCGGACGACAGCGCCCTGGCCAATGCCGGCCGCGGCTCGCTGCTGGACAGCCGCTGGGAGCTGGCCGAGGACTCCAAGCTGGGCCCGTTCCAGCTGCGCGCCTACAAGCCGGTCTACCTGTTGCCCGCCTTCTGGACCAGCGACAAGAACCAGATGCCGCAGTCGCCGAACCCGGCCAACAGCGTGACCACGCCGCAGGTGCTGGACAGCACCGAGCTGAAGTTCCAGATCAGCTTCAAGACCAAGATCGCCGAGAACCTGTTCGGCGACAACGGTGACATCTGGGCCGGCTACACCCAGAGCTCGCGCTGGCAGGCCTACAACGCCGAGAACTCGCGCCCGTTCCGCGAAACCAATTACGAGCCGGAAGTGATGATGGTGTTCCGCAACGGCTACTCGATCGGTGGCTGGCGCGGGCGCATGACCGGGATCAGCCTCAACCACCAGTCCAACGGCCGCCCTGACCCGCTGTCGCGCAGCTGGAACCGGGTGATGCTCAACATCGGCCTGGACCGCGAGAACTGGGCGCTGGTGCTGCGTCCCTGGTACCGCATCCCGGAGACCCGCAGCGATGACAACAATCCGGACATCGAGGATTACATGGGCCGCGGCGACGCGACCCTGATCTGGAACCGCAACGGCCATGAAATCGCGTTGATGGCGCGCCATTCGCTGCGCACCGGCGACCGCTCGCACGGCGCGCTGCAGCTCGATTACGGCTTCCCGATCAGCAACCTGCTGCGCGGCCATATCCAGGTGTTCGATGGCTACGGCGAAAGCATGATCGACTACAACCACAAGGCCACCTACGTGGGCGTGGGCGTGTCGCTGCTGGAGTGGTTCTGATGACGGTGACGATCTGGCACAACCCGGCCTGCAGCAATTCGCGCGGCGCGCTGGCGCTGATCCGCGAAGCCGGGATCGAGCCGGTGGTGGTCGACTATCTGGGCACCCCCCCTGACGTGGCCACCCTGCGCCAGGTGCTGGCCGAATCCGGCCTTGCCGCCACCGACCTGGTGCGCAGCAAGGAGCCGCAGTTCGCCGAACTCGGCCTGGCCGGTGCCGATGAAGCCACCCTGCTGGCTGCGATGGCCGAGCATCCGCGGCTGATCAATCGCCCGATCGTGCGCACCCCCAAGGGCACGCGCCTGTGCCGCCCGCCGGAGTTGGTGCAGGAACTCCTGTAACCCGCCCCGCTTGGGTAGAGCCGAGCCATGCTCGGCTGCTGTTGGCGGGCTACCCATGAGTGAAGCCGAGCATGGCTCGGCTCTACAGAACGGCTTACCGCCAGTCGGTGATGCCTTCGCGGCGGTAGGTCTCGGCGAACGACGGGCGTGCCTTCATCCGCTGCGCGTAGATCTTCAGCACCGGCAGGGTGTCGGTGGGCGTGGGCATGTTGCGCGACCAGCGCATCAGCATCAGCAGCATGAAATCGACCACGCTGGGCGCCTCGCCCAGCACATACGGCCCCTGCGTCTGCAGGTGTGCGGCCATCTGCTGCCAGGCGGCCTCCAGGCGTTGCCGGGCCATCGCCTGGGTGGCGGCGACATTCGCTTCGCCGGCCGCTTCATGCGGGTAGAACCACGCGCGGTAGGCGGGCTGCAGGGTGTTGGCGCACCAGAACATCCAGCGATACGCCTCGCCGCGTGCGGGCGTACCCACTGCCGGCAGCAGACCGGCCTCGGGGTGGCGATCGGCCAGGTACAGCGCGATGGCGGCCGCTTCGGTCAGCACCTGGCCATCGATCATCAGCGTCGGCACCACGCCCGCCGGGTTCAGCGCCAGGTATTGCGCCGACTTGTGCTCGCGCCGGTCGAAATCCAGCAGCACCAGTTCGTGCTCGATGCCCAGTTCGATCAGCAGCCAGTGCACCACCAGCGAGGCGGTGCTGACAGACCCATACAGCGTAGTGCGCATGCGACGACTCCGGTTGCGGGAAGCGCCGATTATGCGCCCAACGGCTCAGCCACCGCCGCACGACGCCATGCAGCTGTCGGCGTCCTGGCTGCAGCTGATCAACGGCGACTGGTCCATGCAGGCCTGTGCCTGCGACATGCAGGAGCGGCGCATCTCGTCATCCTTGATCCGGTCGCACTTGCTCGCCGCCTGCGCATCGCAGGTCGAGCGACGGTCCGAGTCCGAACGGGCCAGGCAGGCATTGCGGTACTGCTGGCACGCCATCACGCACTGCGCGCTGGCGTTGTTGCCGGGTGCACCGTCGTACAGATCGCCGCTGCTGCTGCAGGCGGCAAGGGAAACAACACACAACAGCGCAAGGCATCGAAACAATGACATTGGACACTCCCTGTTCAATACATCAGAAAACCCAGCGAAGCCTAGCAGCGCCGACCTTCGTGCGGCGTCAAACGAAAAACGGCGCCCTGCGGCGCCGTTTCCCTGCAACCGGTGGGCTTACTCCACCACCACCGGAATCTTGCCGATGCGGGCCTGCCATTCGCGCGGGCCGGTCTTGTGCACCGATTCGCCGGTGGAATCGACTGCCACGGTCACCGGCATGTCCTGCACGGTGAACTCGTAGATCGCCTCCATGCCCAGGTCGGCGAAGCCGACGACCTTGGCCGCCTTGATCGCCTTGGACACCAGGTAGGCCGAACCACCGACGGCCATCAGGTAGGCCGACTTGTGCTTCTTGATCGCCTCGATGGCGGCCGGGCCGCGCTCGGCCTTGCCGACCATGCCCAGCAGGCCGGTCTGTGCCAGCACCTGCTCGGTGAACTTGTCCATGCGGGTGGCGGTGGTCGGGCCGGCCGGGCCCACCACTTCGTCGCGCACCGGATCGACCGGGCCGACGTAGTAGATGAAGCGACCCTTCAGGTCGACCGGCAGTTCCTCGCCCTTGTTGAGCATGTCGACCATGCGCTTGTGCGCGGCGTCGCGGCCGGTCAGCAGCTTGCCGTTGAGCAGCAGGGTCTGGCCCGGCTTCCAGTTGGCCACGTCTTCCGGCGTGATCGTGTCCAGGTCCACGCGGGTGCCCTTGGACGAGTCGTAGGTCAGCTTCGGCCAGTCTTCCAGCGACGGCGGGTCCAGCATCACCGGGCCGCTGCCATCCAGGGTGAAGTGCGCATGGCGGGTCGCCGCGCAGTTCGGGATCATCGCCACCGGCAGGTTGGCCGCGTGGGTCGGGTAATCGTTGATCTTGATGTCGAGCACGGTGGTCAGGCCACCCAGGCCCTGCGCGCCGATGCCCAGCGCGTTGACCTTCTCGTACAGCTCCAGGCGCAGCTCTTCGATGCGGTTGGATGCACCACGGGCCTGCAGATCGGTGATGTCGATCGGCTCCATCAGCGCTTCCTTGGCCAGCAGCATCGCCTTTTCAGCGGTACCACCGATGCCGATGCCGAGCATGCCCGGCGGGCACCAACCGGCGCCCATGGTCGGCACGGTCTTCAGCACCCAGTCGACGATCGAGTCGGACGGGTTGAGCATGGCGAACTTGGTCTTGGCTTCCGAACCACCGCCCTTGGCGGCGACGATGACGTCGACGGTGTTGCCCGGCACCACCTTGACGTTGACCACGCCCGGGGTGTTGTCCTTGGTGTTGACGCGCTTGCCGGCCGGATCAGCCAGCACCGAGGCGCGCAGCTTGTTGTCCGGGTGCAGGTAGGCGCGGCGCACGCCTTCGTTGGCCATGTCTTCCACGCCCATGGTCGCGTCGTCCCAGCGCACGTCCATGCCGATTTCCAGGAACACGGTGACGATGCCGGTGTCCTGGCAGATCGGACGGTGGCCTTCGGCGCACATCCGCGAATTGATCAGGATCTGGGCCATCGCTTCCTTCGCGGCCGGCGACTCCTCGCGCTCGTAGGCGGCGGCGAGGTTCTTGATGTAGTCGACCGGGTGGTAGTACGAGATGTACTGCAGCGCGTCGGCGATGGACTGGATGAGGTCTTCCTGCTTGATCGATGTCACGGCTTGCTCGCTTGCTCGAGGCTGGCGGGGGGTAATCCCCCATTTTACCCCCTCCCCCGCCCGCAGGATCACAATCATGGGGTCGGATCCCCTGCAGGGGGCTCTGACCCCACCCACCTGTCACGCTTGCCCCCTCCCCGGCGTCCTGGTCGACATGAACACTGAATCCGCCTTCCAGACCCACCGCCCGCGCCTGATGGCGCTGGCCTACCGCCTGCTGGGCAGCCGCAGCGATGCCGAGGACGTGGTCCAGGATGCCTGGCTGCGCTGGTCCGGCGCCGATCCGGCCGCCGTGCGCGACCCCGAGGCCTGGCTGGTCACCACCACCACCCGGCTGGGGCTGGACCGGCTGCGCGCGGCCCGGCGCGAGCGGGTCCACTACGTCGGCCCGTGGCTGGCTGAACCGCTGGAGATCAGCCTGGCGGCAGAACCGGCCAGCGACCCGGCCGTGGCCCATGCCCGCGCCGACGAGGTCTCGGTGGCCTTCCTGACCCTGCTGGAGCAGCTGGGCCCGGAGGAACGCGCCGCCTTCCTGCTGAAGGAGGCCTTCGACCACGACTACCGGCAGATCGCCGCGCTGCTCGGCCTGAGCGAGGCCAACTGCCGCCAGCTGGTGCACCGGGCGAAGCAGCGCCTGCAGGCGGGCCGGCCGCGCTTCAACGCCGATACCGGCCAGCACCGGCAGCTGCTGGCGCGCTTCATGGACGCCACCCAGCGTGGCGACAGCGAGGCCATCCAGGCGCTGCTGCATGCCAACGCACGGCTGGTGTCCGATGGCGGCGGCGTGGTCACCGCGGCGGTGCGCCCGCTGCTGGGCGCCGAACGCATCGGCCGCCTGTTCTGGGCCATCGCGCGCCGCGGCCTGGGCCACACCGCCCAGCTGGGCTGGGTCAATGGCGAGCCGGCGATCCTGCGCTTCCTCGGCGACCAGCTGCACTCGGTGACCACCATCGAGGTGGCCGAGGGCCGCATCGCCAACGTGTACAGCGTGCTCAATCCGGAAAAACTGCGCGGGCGTGTCACGAACGCGGACGGCCCGGCGTCCTTGTAGTGAAAGACGGCCACCGTGGCCGTCGTGGAGCTGAAAATGTCCGACCATGCCTCTCCCCGCGTCCCCTATACCCGCCTGGCCGCTGATGCGTTCAAGGGCCTGCTGGCCACCAGCAAGGCGGTGCATGACAGTTCGATCGACCCGACGCTGATGGAACTGCTGTTCCTGCGCGTGTCCCAGCTCAATGGCTGCGGCTACTGCATGGACATGCACGGCACCGCGCTGCGCAAGGGCGGCATCGAGCCGCGCAAGCTGGACACGCTGCCGGCGTGGCACGAAAGCCGTTTCTTCGATGCACGCGAACGTGCCGCGCTGGGCTGGGCCGAGGCCCTGACCCGGCTGACCGAGGGCGCGCCGTCGCAGGCGGCATTCGATGCACTGGCGCCGCACTTCGATGAGAAGGGCATCAGTGACCTGAGCATGGGCGTCGCGGTGATCAATGCCTGGAACCGGCTGGGTGCAGGGCTGCTGCCGCCGCTGCCGTAAGGGGGTTTTCTGGCCGGGCTGCGCCCGGCACCCGCAGAGGCGACTGCCGGAGCAAGGGCAACGTCAACGGCTGGGGTTCTGGGGGATGGCGGGGTGGATCAGGTCGCCGTCGACAGATGTCCTGCTCCTGTTGGTGGGTGCCGACCGTTGGTCGGCACGATGGATCAAGGGGTCGGATCCCTTCGCATGGCGAAGGGCTCTGACCCCGAAGCGCGGTAGTGGGGTCAGAGCCCTTTGCGATGCAAAGGGATCTGACCCCCTCTCCACGCATTACGCGCGCACAATGGCGGCATGCCTCCTGCCCCCGAGAAGAAACCCAGCCTGCGCCAGCGCTTCAAGGCGATGCGCAACCTGCCGCCCTTCCTGCGCCAAGTGTGGCAGACCAGCCCTGCGCTGACCCTCACCAGCCTCGGCCTGCGCCTGATCCGTGCGTTGCTGCCGGTGGCGATGCTGTACGTGGGCAAGCTCATCATCGATACCGCGCTGCACCTCAGCCAGCACGGGGCCGGCTTCCCACCGCTGGGCGAGGCGCTGTCCAGTGGCCTGTTGAATCCGCTGCTGGGCCTGCTGGCGCTGGAATTCGGCCTGGCCATCGCCTCGGACCTGCTCGGCCGGCTGGTCAGCTATGCCGATGCGCTGCTGTCGGAACTGTTCGCCAACGCCACCAGCGTGCGCCTGATGGAACACGCCGCGACGCTGGACCTGGAAGACTTCGAAGACCCCGACCTGCAGGACAAGCTGGACCGTGCGCGGCGCCAGACCATGGGCCGGATGAACCTGATGAGCCAGCTGTTCGGCCAGGTGCAGGACGCGATCACGGTGGCCAGCCTGGCGGTCGGCCTGCTGGTCTATGCGCCGTGGCTGATCCTGCTGCTGGCGCTGGCGCTGGTGCCGGCCTTCATCGGCGAATCGCATTTCAACGCCGCCGGCTACAGCCTCAACTTCCTGTGGACGCCCGAGCGGCGCCAGCTGGACTACCTGCGCCAGCTTGGCGCCAGCGTGGAAACGGCCAAGGAAGTAAAGATCTTCAACCTGCACCGCTTCCTGGTGGAGCGCTACCGGCGGCTGTCGGCGGCGCTGTTCCTGGCCAACCGTGCGCTGGCGCGGCGGCGCGCGTTCTGGGGCACGGTGCTGGCCGCGCTGGGCACGCTCGGTTACTACACCGCCTATGCCTATATCGCCTGGCGCACGGTGCGCGGCGATTTCTCGATCGGTGACCTGACCTTCCTCGCCGGCAGTTTCCTGCGCCTGCGCCAGTTGCTGGAAGGCCTGCTGATCGGCTTCTCGCAGGTGGCCAGCCAGGCGCTGTACCTGGACGACCTGTATTCGTTCTTCCAGATCGAACCGGAAATCCATTCGCGCGAGGGCGCGGTGGCCGTGCCGCGGCCGATCCAGCAGGGCTTTGTGTTCGAGAACGTCGGCTTCCGCTACCCCGATGCCGAGCAGTGGGCGGTGCGCCACCTCGATTTCCAGCTGCAGGCCGGTGAGGTGCTGGCGCTGGTGGGCGAGAACGGCGCCGGCAAGACCACCCTGGTGAAGCTGCTGGCGCGCCTGTACGAACCGGACGAAGGCCGCATCCTGCTCGATGGCCGCGACCTGCGCGACTACGATCTGGACGACCTGCGCGCCAACCTGGGCGTGATCTTCCAGGACTTCGTGCGCTACAACCTCACCGCCGGCGAGAACATCGGCGTCGGCCAGGTGGAGGCGATGGCCGACCAGGTGCGTATCGCCGATGCCGCGCGCCGGGGCATGGCCGAAGAGGTGATCGATGCCCTGCCCGGCGGCTACGAGCAGCTGATCGGCCGCCGCTTCAAGCAGGGCGTGGACCTGTCCGGCGGGCAGTGGCAGAAGATCGCCATCGCCCGCGCCTGGATGCGCGACGCGCAGGTGATGATCCTCGACGAACCGACCGCCGCGCTCGACGCCCGCGCCGAATTCGAGGTGTTCCAGCGCTTCCGCGAACTGGCCGACCGGCGCACCGCCGTGCTGATCTCGCACCGTTTTTCCTCGGTGCGCATGGCCGACCGCATCCTGGTGCTGGCCGAGGGCCGGCTGGAGGCCAGCGGCACCCATGAGGAGCTGATGGCCCAGGGCGGGCGCTATGCCGAGCTGTTCGAACTGCAGGCCGCCGGGTATCGCTGACCGGCCCTGAGAACGCCTCTCGTTCCGGATAATGAGAACCCCTCTCATTTGAGGTAGAATGGCGGGGACGAACCCATTGCCTGAATGTGCCCCCATGTCTTCCGCTTTCGGCGCCGAAACGGTGCTTGAGGTCCGCCACTGGACCGATGCCTACTTCAGTTTCACCCTCACCCGCGACAGCGGCTTCCGTTTCGAGAACGGCCAGTTCGTGATGATCGGCCTGGAGACCGAGGCGCGGCCGCTGCTGCGCGCGTACTCCATCGCCAGCGCCAACTGGGAAGAACACCTGGAGTTCTTCAGCATCAAGGTGCAGGACGGCCCGCTGACCTCGCGCCTGCAGCACATCAAGCCGGGCGACAAGGTGCTGGTCGGCAAGAAGCCCACCGGCACCCTGCTGATCAGCGACCTGCACCCGGGCAAGAACCTGTACCTGCTGGGTACCGGCACCGGCATGGCGCCGTGGCTGTCGGTCATCAAGGACCCGGAAACCTACGAGCGCTTCGAGAAGGTGATCCTCTGCCACGGCGTGCGCTACGAGAAGGACCTGGCCTACCGCGATTACTTCGAGAAGGAACTGCGTGAGCACGAGTTCCTCGGCGAGATGATCGGCGACAAGCTGCTGTACTACCCGGCCGTCACCCGCGAGCCGTTCGCCAACCAGGGCCGCCTGACCCAGCTGATGGAAAGCGGCGAGATGCAGCGCACCCTGGGCCTGCCGGAACTGAGCCCGGAGAACGACCGCGCGATGATCTGCGGCAGCCCGCAGATGCTGGCCGACCTGCGCACCGTGCTCGACGCGCGTGGCTTCCAGGTATCGCCGCGTATCGGCCAGCCCGGCCACTACGTGTTCGAACGCGCCTTCGTCGAGAAGTAAGGCACCTCGGTAGCGCCGGGCCATGCCCGGCGGATGAGTCAGTAGAGCCGAGCCTATGCTCGGCTTGCGCGCGAAGCGCGCCTGCATCGTTCGCCGGACAGCAGCCGAGCATGGGCTCGGCTCTACGGGAATGCCGGCCAGCGGCCGGCACTACCCTCGTTCACAGCAGCGCTTCGATCGCGCTGCGCAGCTGTTCCGGTGCGGTGGTCGGCGCATAGCGCGCCACCACCTGGCCCTGGCGGTCGAGCAGGAACTTGCTGAAGTTCCATTTGATGCGGGCGATGCCCAGCAGGCCGCGCTTCTCGTGCGACAGCCAGTGCCACAGCGGATCGGCGCCCTCGCCATTGACCTCGATCTTCTGCGAGAGCGGGAAGCTGACCGGGTAATCGAGCGAACAGAACTGGCGGATCTGCGCCGCGTCGCCAGGCTCCTGCGCACCGAACTGGTTGCAGGGGAAGCCGACCACCACCAGGCCACGGTCGCGGTAGTCCTGCCACAGCTGTTCCAGGCCGGTGTACTGCGGGGTGAAGCCACAGCGGCTGGCGACGTTGACCAGCAGCAGCGGCCGGCCCTGGTACTGCGCCAATGCCTGCGGCTGGCCATCCAGGTCCACGAAACCGAAGTCGAAGGCGTTGGGCATGGCGTACCGTCCGGAGGGGGAGCCCCATGGTAATCGCAGGCCGCGCCGGTTTGCGCCGCCGGGCATGCCTTTTGACACAAGTGGCGCGCGGGCCGGGCGGGTTAACCTCGGGCACTTGTCTGTCTTACCGGAGTACCGCCTTGACCACCCGCCTTGCCCTTGCCGTGGCCATGACCCTCGGCCTTGCCCTGCCCGCCTATTCGGCCAGCGCCGCCACCCCGGCCGCTGCCGCCAACGCCCAGCAGGCCAACCCGTTCTTCGCCGACAGCCCGCTGCCGCTGCACTTCCCGCAGTTCGACAAGATCAAGGACAGCGACTTCGCCCCGGCCTTCGACGCCGGCATGGCGCAGCAGCTGAAGGAAGTGGAGGCGATCGCCAACACCAAGGCCAAGCCGACCTTCGACAACACCATCATCGCCCTGGAAAAGAGCGGTGACGTGCTGGACCGCGCGACCACCGTGTTCTTCAGCCTGGTCGGCGCCGACACCAACGATGCGCGCAAGAAGCTGCAGGCCGACTACTCGGCGAAGTTCGCCGCGCACAGCGATGCGATCGCGCTGAACGGCAAGCTGTTCGCCCGCATCCAGGCGCTGTATGACACCCGCAGCCAGCTGGGCCTGGACGCCGAAGGCGTGCGCCTGGTCGAGAAGTACTACGACAACTACGTGCGCTCCGGCGCCAAGCTGTCCGAGGCCGACAAGGCCACGCTGAAGACCATGAACGCCGAGCTGGCCAACCTGGGCACCAAGTTCAGCCAGAACGTGCAGTCGGAAGTGAACGCCTCGGCGATCACCGTCGACGACGTCAAGCAGCTCGACGGCCTGTCCCAGGAACAGATCGCCGCTGCCGCCGAAGCCGCCAAGGCCCGCGGCCTGGACGGCAAGTACGTGATCACCCTGCTCAACACCACCGGCCAGCCGCCGCTGACCAACCTGGCCAACCGCGCGCTGCGCCAGAAGATCTACGAAGCCTCGATCACCCGTGGCAGCCGCGGTGGTGAGTTCGACAACACCGCGCTGGTCTCGCGCATCATGCAGCTGCGCGCCGACAAGGCGAAGCTGATGGGCTTCCCGAACTTCGCCGCGTACAACCTGACCAACCAGACCGCGAAGAACCCCGAAGCCGTCAACGCGATGCTGGGCAAGCTGGCCCCGGCCGCCGTGGCCAACGCCAAGCGCGAAGCCGCCGACCTGCAGGCGATGATCGACAAGGAACAGAAGGCCGCCGGCAAGAAGACCTTCGCTCTGGAGCCGTGGGACTGGGCGTTCTACAGCGAGAAGGTGCGCCAGGCCAAGTACAACTTCGACGAATCCCAGCTCAAGCCGTACTTCGAAATGAAGAACGTGCTGGAGAACGGCGTGTTCTTCGCCGCCAACCAGGAATTCGGCCTGACCTTCAAGCAGCGCACCGACCTGCCGGTGTACCACGACGACGTCACCGTCTATGACGTGTTCGATGCCGACGGCAGCCAGCTGGCGATCTTCATCTTCGACCCGTACGCGCGTGCGTCCAAGCGCGGTGGCGCCTGGATGAACTCCTACGTCTCGCAGTCCAAGCTGACCGGCTTCAAGCCGGTGGTCGCCAACCACCTCAACATCCCCAAGCCGCCGGCCGGCCAGCCGACCCTGCTGACCTGGGATGAGGTGAGCACCACCTTCCACGAATTCGGCCACGCCCTGCACGGCATGTTCTCCAACGTGAAGTACCCGTACTTCTCGGGCACCGCCGTGCCGCGCGACTTCGTCGAGTTCCCCTCGCAGGTCAACGAGATGTGGGCCGACAACCCGGCCATCCTGAAGAACTACGCCAAGCACTACCAGAACGGTTCGGCGATGCCGCAGGCGCTGCTGGACAAGGTGCTGGCCGCGGCCAAGTTCAACCAGGGCTTCGCCACCACCGAATACCTGGGTGCGGCGATGCTGGACCAGAACTGGCACCAGCTGGCGGCCGACAAGGTGCCGGCAGCCAAGGACGTGATGGCCTTCGAGCGCGCCGCGCTGGAGAAGGACGGCATCTACTACGCGCCGGTTCCGCCGCGCTACCGTACCCCGTACTTCAGCCACATCATGGGCGGCTACTCGGCCGGCTACTACGCCTACATCTGGTCGGAAGTGCTGGACGCCAACACCCAGAAGTGGTTCAAGGACAACGGTGGCCTGAGCCGCAAGAACGGCGACCACTTCCGCGCGACCCTGCTGTCCAAGGGCGGCAGCGTGGATGCCATGCAGCTGTTCCGCGATTTCGCCGGCCACGAGCCGCAGATCGAACCGCTGCTGGAAAAGCGTGGCCTGACCGGCGCCGGCAACTGATCGCCCGCGCGGTAGCGTGAAATGAAAACCGCCCGGGAAACCGGGCGGTTTTTTGTTGGGATGGGGTCAGAGCCCGGGGTCGGATCCCTTTCCAACGGAAAGGGCTCTGACCCCAGCCACACCCTCAACGCGGCGCCACATACCCGCCGCGCACACCCTCCGGCGACAGCACCAGCTGCCACAGCTGCGCATGCCGGCAGCGGAACGTGGCCATCGATCCGGCCAGGTAGAACCGCCACATGCGGCGGAAATGCTCGTCGTAGCGCGCATCCAGCTGCGGCCACGCCGCCTCCACGTTGCGCCGCCACGCCTGCAGCGTCAGGTCGTAGTCGGTGCCGAAGTTGTGCCAGTCCTCCAGCACGAAGCGCCCTTCGAAGGCGCGGGTGATCTGCGCGGCCGAGGGCAGCATCGAATTGGGGAAGATGTAACGCGCGATCCACGGATCGGTGCGGTGGCGGGACACGTTGCTGCCGATGCTGTGCAACAACAGCAGCCCGCGCGGTGACAGGCAGCGCCGCGCCACCTCGAAGAAGCGGTCGTAGTTCTTGTCGCCCACATGCTCGAACATGCCGATGGAAAACACCGCGTCGAACGGCTCGTCCAGTTCGCGGTAATCCTGCAGGCGGATCTCGATGGGCAGGCCGGCGCACAGCTCGCGCGCGTAGGCCGCCTGCTCCTGCGAGATGGTCACGCCGACGCCGCTGACGCCATGACGCTCGGCGGCATACTTCAGTGCCTCGCCCCAGCCACAGCCGATGTCCAGCACGCGCTGGCCCGGGCGCAGGCCCAGCTTGCGGCAGACCAGATCGAGCTTGGCCTCCTGCGCGGCATCCAGATCGACGGCATTGCGCCAGTAGCCGCAGCTGTAGACCAGGCGCTGGCCGAGCATGGCCTGGTACAGGTCGTTGCCCAGGTCGTAGTGGCGGCGGCCGACTTCATAGCTGCCCTGCCCGGCCTGCAGGTTGAACAGCCGCGCCTTCAGCGCATCGGCCACCTCGCGCCAGCCATGCACGCGTTCGTCCAGGTGCGCCATCATCAGCTGGACCAGGAATTCATCCAGAACGTTGGCATCCCACCAGCCGTCCATGTAGCTCTCGCCCAGGCCGAGCGAGCCGTGGCCCATGACCCGCGCGAAGAAGCGCGGGTCATGCACCTGGATGTCCTGCGGCTGGGTGCCGCCGATGCGGACCCCGGCTTCCTGGAGCAGGCCGGCAACCCGCTCCTGCAACCCTGTGTCCACGCATCCTCCGTCTGCGGTTACCCGCGTGCGAACAGCGCCACGTAATCCTTGGCCACGTGCGGCAGCAGCACCGCGGCCGGCACATCGGCCGTCTGCGTGCCGTCCGAATACGGGCCCACCTGGTAGGGCGGGAACACGAAACGCAGCGCCGTGATCTGGCCCTTGTCGTCGGTCAGCGGCTGGAACTGGCTGAAGTTCTCGGCCTGCGGGCCGGTGCCCTCGGCAATCATCCGCGAGGCATTGCGCAGCGATTCCTGCAGGTCGGCCGGCTGCATGTCCTCGCTGCTGAGGCGGGTGGCCACGCGCTCGCGCAGCTGGTCGGCAACGAAATCACTGATCGCCTTCCAGCCCTTGTCATCGGCCACCAGCGTGCCGGCGCTGAGCATCTGCTGCTGTTGTGGCAGCCACACGAAACGCGCCACCAGTGGCTCGCCATGGGCGCCACCGGTGTAGCGGCTGCCATCGGCACTGACCACCACCAGCTGCGGGGTCTCCAGCACCTTCTCGAAGCTCAGCGACAGCTCGTACGGCATGGTCGGCTTGTCGTTGCCCAGCCCGTCCAGCGCCTGCTGCAGGTCGCCGCGGGCGGAGGTGGCGTAGTCCTGCAGCGCGCGCGCCAGGCCCGGGTAGCGGTCGATGCCGGCCGGATAGCTGATGCCGACCACTTCGCGCTCGTTGTTCTCCACCACGTCGCGCAGGTCCAGCGGCGCTTCGGTGGCAGGCGTCGGCTCGGTCACGGCAGCTTCTGCCGCCGGTGCCGCATCGGGGGCCGCAGCCGCCTCTTCACCACGCTGGCAACCGGCCAGCAGCAGCACGCCCATTGCGCCGGCCAGCGCGCTCACGCGCAGCAGCCGGTTGTTTCCAGTCTTCATCGGGATCCCCTGTTCATGTTCGTACATCATCGCCTGCGATGGCTGAAGCGTGGCCCGCTGCATTCAGCCTACCAGCAGGTCGTGAAACTCCTCGTGGCGCTGCAGGAACGCCTCGGCATAGGCGCAGGCCGGCACCACCTTGTACTTGTGCTCGCGGGCGAAGCGCAGAGCGACGCGGGTCAGCTCACCGGCGATGCCGCGGCCGGCGATCGGCTCGGGCACCTCGGTATGGGTGATGACCATGCGCCGCCGCTTGATCTGGTAGTCCAGCAGTGCCCGCTGTCCACGCACATGGGCGATGAAACGGTGGTTGGCCTGGTCGTGCTCGACCTCATAGGCCAGACCGGGGGGCGTGACCGAAGCCATGGGACTGTCTCCTGCGACGACTGCGCGCATGGTGCGCAGCCGGGCGCCATGACCGTGTGAAGCCTGAACAGGGGCAGGTCTGGACGATCTGCGTCAGATCCCGACCCTCAAGCTGCAGCGATGGCGGCCGCTATCCCCTCTGGAGGGATACGGCCCGATTGGCACGCCCCTTGCGATTGTTGCCCCTGTGTCATGCCTTTGGAGGCCCGCCATGCACCCCAGCGATTCCCGTACCGATACCGACCACGCCCTGCTGGAGGGCCTGCTGCAGCTGGCAGTGGAAGGTCAGACCGACGACCAGGACTTCCAGCGGATCGGCGAGGAGGTGTACTCGCGCCTGCTCGACACCTACGGCCAGACCATCCGGGCGGCCTGAGCCCCCCCTGCGGGGCGGATCCGGGGGGAGCCGACCCTCGCCCCTCAGCGGCCGAACCCGAACGTCGGGTTCGACAGCTGCGCCAGGAAGTGGCCGAAGATGGCCGGCTGCATGGCCAGCATGAAGATCACGCCGAACGCGGCACCGGCCAGGTGCGCGCTGTGGTTGATGCGGTCGCCGCCGCGCTTGTCCATCCAGATGCTGTAGCCGACGTAGAACACGGCATAGATGATCGCCGGCGCCGGAATGAAGAACACCAGGATGATCGTCCACGGGCTGAGCAGGATGAAGGCGAACAGCACCGCCGACACCGCGCCCGACGCACCCAGGCTCAGGTAGTTCGGGTTCTTCTGGTTCTTCAGGTAGCTCGGCAGGATCGAGACCAGCAGCGCCCCCAGGTAGAACGCCGGGTAGGTCAGCCAGCTGCCGGTCAACGACAGCATCACCTTCTCGATCTGCCCGCCGAAGAAGAACAGCGTGATCATGTTGAAGATCAGGTGCGACCAGTCGGCATGCACGAAGCCGTAGGTGATCAGGCGGTCGTACTGGCGGTGGCGGTCCACCGCCGGCGGCCACAGGATCAGGCGGTCAGCCAGCTTGCGGTTGTTGAACGCCATCCACGACAGGAGGGCGGTGATGGCGATCAACAGCAGATTGACGGGGGTCATGTCGGCTCAGGCTCAGGCAGTGCGGTAGTTGTCGACCATACGATAGCGTTTCGCATACCAACCGAAGGCCAACGCCGCAACGAACGCGAAACCGGCGAAGAAGAACATCAGGAACGCCGCCTCGCTGAGGCCGGTCCCGGCGATCTTCTCGGTCACCGTGTGGTTGCGCACGGCTGCATTCGACAGCAGCACCCACAGGTTGCCGATGGTGGTGGTCAGGTTCCAGAAGCTCATCACCACGCCCTTCATGGCCTGCGGGGCCTGGCTGTAGGCGAACTCCAGGCCGGTGGCCGAGACCAGCACCTCACCGAAGGTCAGCAGCGCGTACGGCAGTATCTGCCAGAAGATGGACATGGCATTGCCGCCGTCCATCACCACCTGGATGCCACCGACCACGATCCAGGCCAGGCCGCTGAAGGCGATGCCGGCAGTCATCCGGCGCAGCGCGGTCGGCTCGAAGCCGAAGCGGCGCAGGGCCGGGTACAGCACCAGGTTGTTGAACGGAATCAGGATCATCACCAGCAGCGGGTTCAATGCCTGCATCTGCGAGGCGGTGAACCAGCTCGGCATCTGCATCTGCTGGCCCTGCAGGACCCAGGTCGAGGCCTTCTGGTCGAACAGCGAGAAGAACGGGGTGGTCAGGGCGAAGATGACCAGCACGCGCAGCACCGAGCGCACGCCTTCCACGGCTTCGGCCGGGTGCTGGCCACGGGCGCGGTCCAGCTGCATCCAGGTGCCGCCGCCGATGCCGGCCAGGACCAGCACCAGCGCGATGCACAGGCAGATGACGATGCCCAGGCTGCCGACCAGGCCCAGCGAGGCCGCCGCCAGCACCACGCCGGCCACGGCCATGGCCAGGCCCGGACGGCCCTGCCCGGCCACGCGCGTGGTCAGCGCGGTGCGCACCACGCTGGCGAACGAATGCGGGTCCTTCGGCGGCAGCGGCACCAGCACGTAGCGCCTGCGGCCCAGCCAGAACACGAAGGTGGCGATGAACATCAGGATGCCCGGGATGCCGAACGCCCACTGCGGGCCCCAGTTCTTCAGCACCAGCGGGATCAGCAGCGAGGCGAACAGCGAGCCGAAGTTGATGATCCAGTAGAAGGCATCGAAGACGAACTTGGCCAGGTGCTTGTTGCTCTGGTCGAACTGGTCACCCATGAACGAGGCCACCAGCGGCTTGATGCCACCGGCACCCAGCGCGATCAGGCCCAGGCCGAGGAAGAAGCCTTCGCGGCTGTTCTCGAACAGCGCCAGGCAGAGATGGCCGGCGCAGTAGACCAGGCTGAACCAGAGGATGGTGTGGTACTTGCCGAAGAACTTGTCGGCCAGCCAGCCACCGAGCAGCGGGAAGAAGTACACGCCGATCATGAAGCTGTGCATGATGTCCTTGGCTTCACCGGCGCGGCCTTCTGCAGTGATTTCCTGCAGCAGCAGCGAGGTGATCAGGAACTGCACCAGGATGTTGCGCATCCCGTAGAAGCTGAACCGTTCGCAGGCCTCATTGCCGATGATGTAGGGGATCTGGCGCGGCATCTTTCCCTGGCCGGCGATGGGGGCGACTGCGTCGTGGCTCATCCTGTAAGGCATTCCTGCAAAGCGAAAGGCGCAGTTTACGGAAGCAGTGGCTGCTAAGCACGCTGCACGGCTGCATGACAGGGCCGCCAATCCATGGCAGGCAATCGCAACCCTGCCGGAAGTCACGGCACCTCCACGGCAAAAGCGTAAACTTATCGTTATGCGCCACCGCCCCCCTGCCCGCCTCCTGCTTGGTTGCCTCGTGCTGCTGCTGGCTGCGCCCGCGTGGGCGCGACCGCAGGCCACGCCGCTGGCGGGTGCCGTCGCTGACGAGGGCCGGCAGCTGACCGTGGCCGCGCTGGAACTGCCCAGCCGCGATGACGCGCAGTGGAAGCAGCGCCGCGAACAGGTGCTGCAGCTGCTGACCGAACTGCAGCCGGATGTGATCTCGGTGCAGCAGGTGCAGCAGCAGCAGGGCCGCAACCCCGCCTGCTGGCTGGCCAGCCGGCTGCGCTACAGCTGCGATTTCGTCACCGCCGACCCGCCCAGCCAGCCGCTGCGGCACGGCAATGCGATGCTGACCCGGCTGCCGGTGAGCGAGGACGGGGTGACCCTGCTGCATCCGCCCGGCACCTTCAGCGCGGCCGGCATGATGCGCCTGCGGATGGGCGAGGCCCTGCTCAACGTCTATGTGGCCCGCCTGCGCCCCGACCCGGACGAAGCCACGGCACGCCAGCACCAGACCAGCGACCTGATGACCTGGATCGGCGCCACGTCCGACGGCATGCCCAGCCTGATCGCCGGCGACTTTGCCGCAGCGACCCCCGAACTGGTACGCAGCACGCCCGGTTTCCAGCCGGCGCGGCGCAACCCCGGCGGCAGGCCCGACGCCCCGGCCGCCAGCGGTGGCGGCGCCAGCGGCCATGGCCTGGACGTGCTGTTCCAGGTCAAGTATTTCGGCGGCATCCGCCAGCAGGCGATCCTGCTGCCCGCCGACGGCGACCTGCCCGGCCTGCGCCTGGGCGTGATGGCCACGTTGCGGCTGCAGGGTGTGCCGGCTACCACCGAATAGGGATTCCATGGTTGCCGGCCAGCGGCCGGCACTACCGATGCGGAAAACAAAAAGGCCGGGGTTTCCCCCGGCCTCTTCGTTTCAGCCTGTCACCGCACTCAGGCGATGGCTTCCTGGTAACGACGCTCGACTTCGTTCCAGTCGATGACGTTGAAGAACGCGCCGATGTATTCCGGGCGACGGTTCTGGTACTTCAGGTAGTAGGCGTGTTCCCACACGTCCAGGCCGAGGATCGGCGTGTTGCCTTCCATCAGCGGGCTGTCCTGGTTGCCGGTGCTCTCGACCACGACCTTCTTGTCCGGGGTCACGCTCAGCCAGGCCCAGCCGCTGCCGAAGCGGGTCAGCGCAGCCTTGGTGAAGGCGTCCTTGAACTTCTCGAAACCGCCCAGGTCCTTGTCGATGGCCTTGGCCACGTCACCGACCGGGTTGCCGCCGGCGTTGGGGGCCATCACGGTCCAGAACAGCGAGTGGTTGGCGTGGCCACCACCGTTGTTGCGCACCGGACCCTGCAGGTTCTCCGGCAGCGACTTCAGCTTCTTCACCAGCTCTTCGACCGGCAGGTCAGCGTACTCGGTGCCTTCCAGCGCCGCGTTGACGTTGTTGATGTAGGTCTGGTGATGCTTGGTGTGATGGATTTCCATCGTTGCCGCATCGATGTTCGGTTCCAGAGCGTCGTAGGCGTAGGACAGCTTGGGCAGGGTGTAGGCCATGATGCATCTCCTGATAGCGAGGGCACCCGACGGCGTCGTCGGGCGGTGCGCGTTGAATGATGGGGACAGACCGCCAGATTACCAAGGGGGATGTAAAGGAAATTGCGTCCTGCGGGTGATTGCATTGGCAATTGTTACGCAGCAGTGACGCGGCCACCGCTCCTCATGCACGGTGCAGCGCGCAGGCGCTACAGTGCACGCACTTCCCTCGCCCGCCACGGCCCATGCGCAATCCCCGGCTGTTGATCACCGCCATCGCCCTGCTGCTGCTTGGGCTGGTCGCCAACCATTTCCTGCAGCGGCCGCCGGCACCGCAGTTCGCGCCGGACCTGCAGGGTGCCAGCAACCGCAGCGCGCCGGCCGCGCGCGCCGCTGGCAGCGACCGCAGCGATGGCCTGCCCGGTTTCCTGCCTGCCGAGGCGCGGCAGACCATCGCCCTCATCCAGCGCGGCGGCCCCTTCCCGCACCGCCAGGACGGCACCACCTTCGGCAACCGCGAGCAGCGCCTGCCGCAGCGGCCGCGTGGTTACTACCGTGAGTACACGGTCGATACCCCCGGTGCCTCCAACCGCGGCGCGCGCCGCATCATCACCGGCGGCGACCCGCCGCAGGCGTGGTACTACACCGACGATCACTACGATTCGTTCCGCAGCTTCACCGTACCGGCCCCGGGAGAACGCCCATGAGCCACGACGATTTCGGCCTCGGCCTGCATGACATCAACAACGCTGGCGTCTATGCCATTGATACCGGCGACATCAGCGACCTGGCGGCGGCCATGCGCGATGCCTCGCTGAAGGTGATCCGCATCGACCTGCACGGCGTGACCGACAAGCGCACCCTGCTGGCGCGGCTGGCCGCGCAGCTGGATTTCCCGGCCGGCTTCGGCGGCAACTGGGATGCACTGGCCGACAACCTGCGCGACCTGCAGTGGCTGCCGGCACCGGGCTACGCCCTGTTCCTGGCCGATGTGGATGCGCTGCGCGCGGGCGCGGCGAAGGACTTCGACACGCTGCTGGACGTGATGGACGAAGCCAGCCGCGACTGGGTCGGGCGCGACGTGCCGTTCTGGGTGTTCCTCTCGCAGAGCGAGTGAGGACCTGATCCACGCATGGCGTGGATCTACTGGTAGCGCCGGGCCACGCCCGGCGAGCGCGCAGCGCGGCATGCGGCGGACAGTCCGCCGTTACCGGCTGCCGTTATCTTCCTGGAGTTCTTTCTTGAACGGGATGTCCGGTGGCGGTCGTGCCACCGCCGGCTGGTCCTGCATGTTCGGGTCGCTCAGGCCACAGCCACCACCGGCCTGCAGGATCGAGATCACGCAGGAGATCTTCGTGCTGGTACCCGGCAACGGAATCTCCATCGCCTTGACGCCCTTGCGCACCCATTCGGCCAGCAGCGATTCCTGCGGCACCCAGTACTTGTCGAACGAGGTCGGCGTGTAGTCGTACGGCGGCCGCTTCAGCCAGCGGCCCGATTCGGCGATGCGTTCCTTGGTCCAGCCATCGTTGGCCCCACCCGGCGCGCCGCGCTCGGCAGCACCCTTGCCTTCCTGGCCGGGCACCTTGACGCTGCCGTCGGCATTGAACAGCCCCTGCCCCGCGCCCTGCGAGCTGGCCTGCGCCGCACCGCTGCGCGCACCGTCGCGGTTGCGATCCGAGGCACCCCAGTCGTCGCCCTTGGCCGGCGTAGCCCAGTTGCCCGGCGTCGGCGCGGGACGCGCACCGGCCTGTGCCGGCGTCGCCGCGCTGGCGGCCGGGCGTGATGCACTCGCGGTGGACGGACTGGCCGCGCTGCCCGCCGGTGCCGGCGCAGGTGTACTGCTGGCACCACTGGCGGGAGACGGCGCCGCGACCGGCGCGTTGGCCACGCTGCGTTCGCGCACCTGCACGTCACGGCCTGTCGGCGCGCGCACGCTGGGTTCGCGCCCAGGCACGGCCGCCATCCGCACCTGCGGGTCGACCACCGCCTGCACTTCGCGCTCGCGCACCTGCACCTCGCGCTGCTGCGGCAGGCGCACCTGCACCTCGGCGCTGCGCAGCGGTTGCGGCGCCACGGGTGCTTCCACCGTGGCGACCTCGCGCTCCTGTACCTGTACCTCGCGCACCGCAGGGGCAGGCACGGCCAGCTGCGGCGTGCGCACCTCCATCGTCACGGCAGGCGCCTGCACTGTCTGCACGCTGAGCTCGCGCACGGCAGGCGTGCTGTCACGCGGCACGATGTTCACTTCGGTGCGCGGCACGCTGACCGGCGGCACCACGAAATCGGTGGTCGCCTCGGCCACGGCGGTGGCCTGCACCGGTGTCGGCGGAGGCGCAGCCTGCGGTGCGGGCTCGCTCTGCGCCGGCGGTGGCGGCGTCACTGCGGCACTGCTCGCCGGGGCAGGCGCGGCTGCAGCAGGCGCGGCCGGTTGCGGACGCGGCGCGCTGCCCTCACCCGCCGGCTGGCCACTGGCCACCGCGCCCACTTCGGCAGCAGCGACCGCCTCGGCGCCGGGCTGGTCGCCGCCGCCTTCCTGTGCGCCGCGGCCGACAAATTCAATCTGCACGCGCTCGCCTTCGGCACCGGCGTCGTCCGGCGCGGTGGTGCGGATCACCGCCACCCACAGCAGCAACAGGAAGAACAGCAGGTGCAGCAGCGCGCTGACCACCGCCGAGGTCCAGCGCATCCAGCGCTGGTCACGCGGGGCCGGTTCCCACCCCTGCCACAGCAGGCGCCGCGCCGCGCCCCACGGGCCCAAGGCCGGCAGCAGCCCGGGCCGTCCGGGCAATGGCCGTGGCAGCAGCACCGCGATCACGTCGCTGGCATGGAACGGCCGCGCGATCGGCTTCAGCGAGCGCAGCCAGATCGCCCAGCCATACGGCAGGCGCGTGCGCTTTTCGAGGATGAGGGGGTGCTGCTGGCGGGCCAGCAGCAGATCGATCAGTTGCTCGGCTCTGGGCAGAGGCACGCGTTGGCGATCAGGCGGCGTTGCCGCGGGGGATGTACGGCGCGTGTCCGCTGTCATGGTCGGTCGCGTCGCGCACGGCGGTCACGCCGGGCACGCGGCCCATCAGCGTCTTTTCGATGCCCTGCTTGAGCGTGACGTCAGCCATGCCACAGCCCTGGCAGCCGCCACCGAAGCGCAGCAGCACCACGCCATCGGCCGAAACTTCCTGCACGGCGACCTTGCCGCCATGCGAAGCCAGCTGCGGATTGACTTCGTTTTCCACGACCCAATGCACGCGCTCGACCAGCGAGGCGGCCTCGCCGGGCGCTTCGCCCTTGATGCGCGGGGCCTTGATGGTCAGCTGCTGGGTGCCGGCGGTGCCGGGAACGATGTCGATCTCGGCACCGTCGAGCCAGCCCACGCTGAGCGCGTCGACATAGAGGGTGAAGCCATCGCAGTCCACGGCCCACTCGTCACCGAGCAGGTCGCTGGGTTCGGCGAACTCCAGGCGGGCGTCTGCGCGCGGCGTGCCGGGATCGACGGCGCTCAGGCGCACGCCCATGCCGGGCACGCCCTCGCGTTCGATCAGCTTGCGGAAGTGGGTCTGGGCAGTGTCGGAGATCTGGATCATCAGGCTATTCTAGCCAAGTCGGCGCCGGTCGCTCATTCGGTTTATACACCGGCCGGCGCATTGTTCAGTCAATTCGAGGTGGAGGAACCCATGTCCGACCTGATTCCGCTGGCACAGGCGCGTTGCGTGCCGCGCAAGGGCAGCGACCACAAGCTGGGCGAAGCGCGCCTGGCCGAACTGCTGCCGCAGGTGCCGGGCTGGGAACTGGCCGAGGCCGGCCAGGCGCTGGTGCGCACGTTCCGCTTCAAGGATTACTACGCCACCATGGCCTTCGTGAACGCGCTGGCCTGGATCGCCCACCACGAGGACCACCACCCGGACCTGGGCGTGCACTACGACCGCGCCGTCGTGCGCTACTCCACCCACGACGTGGGCGGGCTGAGCGAGAACGACTTCATCTGCGCGGCCAAGACCTCGGCCCTGACGGAGCACGTGAAATGAATGTTCGACTGCTGAGCCTGTCCCTGCTCGCCGCCACCGGCCTGGCCGGCTGCGGTTCGTCCGAGCCGCCGGCACCGCCGGCCGCGCCGCCCACCGAGGTGGCTGCGGTGAAGACCCCGCCGCCGCAGTACCCGATGGAGCTGGCCTGCACCGGCGTGGGCGGCACCAGCACCTTCAAGGTCACCATCGGCACCGATGGCCGCCCCAGCGAGGTTCTGCTGCTGACCGGCGCCGGCAACCCGCAGCTGGATGACCTGGCCAAGACCGCCGTCCAGGCATGGGAATTCAAGGCCGCCACCCGCAATGGCCAGGCCGTGCCCGCCACCATCCAGGTGCCGGTCAGCTTCAACCCGCCGCAGCCGAAGCCGGACCAGTGCTTCGCCGTTGAAGAGCGGATGCGCCGCGGCGGCTGAAGGCCGACGTAGCGACCAGGCCAGCCGACGCCCGCCTTGCCCCCGCCGCCCCGGCCTGACCCGGGGCGGCTGCTGAACGACCAGGAACGCGTCGGTAAATGCTGCAGATCTCCCCGGAAAACTTCTGGATCGCGCTCGCGGTCACCCTCGCCGCTGGCCTGGCGACGGCCATCGGCAGCCTGCTGGTCCTGTTCTCGCGCCGCCCGAGCCCGCGCCTGCTGGCGTTCGGCCTGGCGTTTGCCGGCGGCGCGATGGTGTATGTCTCGCTGTCGGAAATCCTGAACAAGTCGATCGAATCGTTCGCCCTGGCCTACGGCGCGCGCGGCGGCTTCACCTGGGGAACCATCGCCTTCCTGCTGGGCGTGCTGGCGATCGTGGCCATCGACCATCTGATTCCGAACCCGCACGAGACGCTGGATTCGAAGGAACCGGCGTTCCGCGACAACAACAAGGCCTACATCAAGCGCGTCGGCCTGCTGACGGCCGTGGCGATCACCGCGCACAACTTCCCCGAAGGCCTGGCCACCTTCTTCGCGACGGTGGAAAGCCCGTCGGTGGGCATGCCACTGGCCTTCGCCATCGCCATCCACAACATCCCCGAGGGCATCGCCATCGCGGTGCCGGTGTACTTCGCCACCCAGAGCAAGCTGCCCGCCTTCATGGCCAGCCTGCTGTCGGGCCTGGCCGAGCCGGTGGGCGCGGTGCTCGGCTATTTCCTGCTGAAGGGCTCGCTGTCGCACGCCACGTTCGGCTGGGTGTTCGGGCTGATTGCCGGCGTGATGGTGTTCCTGGCGCTGGATGAGCTGCTGCCTGCAGCCAAGCGCTATGCCAAGGGCCACGAGACCGTGTACGGGCTGGTGGCGGGCATGGGCACACTGGCGATCAGCCTGGTGCTGTTCAAGTGGTGAGGGGTTCCCGGCCAACGGGCTGAGCCCCCTCGCGGCTGGCCATCGAGGGCATCGCTCGAGGTCACGGGCGGGGCCGGCTTGCAGGGGACGCCGTGAACCCATCCTTGGGGGCTTGTCCGCGGCATCCATGCCGCAGACACCCCTGCAAGCCGACCCCGCCCGTGTCCCGTCATTTTTCCGTGCACGCCGGCCGCGCGATAAAAAATTGAAAAGCGAAGCGCGCGCTGCGCGCGTGAGTCGAGCGTGGCTCGACTCTACATGGGTCGCTTACTTCAGGCGGTCGAGCGCTTCCACCAGCTCGTCGGCAAGCGGTGCGTTCAGCACGTACGGGGTCTTGCCGGCGTCCAGCGCGAACTCGAGCGAGGCCGCGTGCAGGAACAGACGCTTCAGCCCGATCTGCTCACGAAGCCGCTTGTTGACTGCCGGATCGCCGTATTTGTCGTCACCAGCCACCGGATGCCCCAGATGCTGGGCATGCACGCGGATCTGGTGGGTACGGCCGGTCTCGATGCGCACTTCGCAGTACGAATGGCCGCCCTTGCGCTCCAGCACCCGGAAGTGGCTGATCGATTCCTTGCCGATCGCGTTGACCTGCACATGGCGCTCGCCGCCCTGGCGCAGGCCAACGTGCAGCGGCGCGTCGACCGTCATCACGCCGTCGGGCATGCGCCCGGCCAGCAGGGTCAGGTAGCGCTTGCGGATGCCGGCGCCGTGGTCTTCACGCAGCAGCGCCTGCAGCTCGCTCAGCGCCGAACGCTTCTTGGCCACGATCAGCAGGCCCGAGGTGTCGCGATCCAACCGGTGGACCAGCTCCAGGGTCTGCCCCGGGCGCAGGGCACGCAGGGTCTCGATGGCGCCGAAGCTGATGCCGCTCCCGCCGTGGCTGGCCACGCCGGTCGGCTTGTTCAGGGCCAGCAGGCGCGCATCTTCGAAGACGATGGCCTGCTCCAGCCGGCGCATGAAGGACTCGGGCGGACCCGCTTTGTCTCCTTCCTCGGTGAGACGAACCGGCGGCACACGCACCTCGTCGCCCGCCTCCAGCTTGCGTTCGGCCTTGGCGCGGCCGCCATTCACGCGGACCTGGCCGCTGCGCACCAGCTTGTAGACCAGGCTGCGCGGGGCGCCCTTGAGCTGGCCCAGCAGGAAATTGTCCAGGCGCTGGCCTGCACGGTCCTCGGGAACGGTGATCATGCGCACGGAAGGCTTGTCGCCAGCGGGCTTGGTGGGGTCTGAGGCAGTCATCTGGCTGTTTATTCTGTTACACTCGGGGGGCGAGATAAGGGATTGATTTTGTTGGAAGTTACTCAGGGCCAGAAGCCCAGCTTCCGACGAATCCGGCACAGTGCGCGACCACCGCCCGCGGGGCGGCCATGTTAGCGGCTCACCGGCCTTCCCGGCCATCGCCGGATGCCTGACACGCAACCGTGCTGAACATGTCCCGTGTGGCGCTCCAGCCTGGCTGACAGCTGCCTCCGGCCCTGCAACACCCCAAAACCAGAAAAGTGAAGCGCTCCCGCGGCCTGCCGTGGTGTCGTAGCGCTGGAAACCCAAGCCGCCCTCCCCGCGCATGCGCGAATGGGCGGTGAACCGTGTCCAGAGGCGAAACCCCATGGCGTTCCGCGCGGTAGCCGCTTGCGAGGAACGCAACAATGAAGCGAATGCTGATCAACGCCACGCAGGCCGAAGAGCTGCGTGTTGCCATCGTCGATGGCCAGTCGTTGTATGACATCGATATCGAGCAGCCGGCGAAGGAACAGAAGAAGTCCAACATCTACAAGGGCCGGATCTTCCGCATCGAGCCCTCGCTGGAAGCGGCCTTTGTCGAATACGGTGGTGGCCGCCATGGCTTCCTGCCGCTGAAGGAAATTTCCCGCGACTACTTCCAGGCCGGCGTCGACCACAACAAGGCCGGCATCCGCGAGCTGCTGAAGGAAGGCCAGGAAATCGTCGTCCAGGTGGACAAGGAAGAGCGTGGCAACAAGGGCGCCGCCCTGACCACGTTCATCTCCCTCGCCGGCCGTTACATGGTGCTGATGCCGAACTCGCCGAGCGCGGGCGGTGTCTCCCGTCGCATCGAAGGCGAAGACCGGGCCGCCCTGAAGGACGCCCTGGACAAGCTGAACATCCCCGACGACATGGGCGTGATCATCCGCACCGCCGGCGTCGGCCGCGATGCCGAAGAGCTGCAGTGGGATCTGGACTACCTGCTTAACGTCTGGCGCGCCATCGCCGAAGCTGCCCTGAGCAAGCCGGCCCCGTTCCTGATCTACCAGGAATCGCGCCTGATCGTGCGCGCCCTGCGTGACTACCTGCGCGCCGACATCGGCGAGATCCTGGTGGACACCGAGGAGATGTACGAGCACGCCCGCGAGTTCATGCAGCAGGTGATGCCGCAGACCCTGCGCAAGCTCAAGCATTACAAGGACGACATCCCGCTGTTCAACCGCTTCCAGATCGAATCGCAGATCGAAGGCGCCTACGAGCGCAACGTGCGCCTGCCGTCGGGCGGCTCGATCGTGGTCGACCAGACCGAGGCGTTGACCGCCGTCGACGTCAACTCCTCGCGCGCCACCAAGGGCAGCGACATCGAGGACACGGCCTTCCAGACCAACCTGGAAGCGGCCGAGGAAGTGGCCCGCCAGCTGCGCCTGCGCGACCTGGGCGGCCTGGTGGTCATCGACTTCATCGACATGGCCTCCAACAAGCACCAGCGTGAAGTCGAGAACCGCCTGGCCAACGCGCTGAAGTACGACCGCGCGCGCGTCCAGGTCGGCCGCATCTCGCGCTTCGGCCTGCTCGAAATGAGCCGCCAGCGCCTGCGCCCGAGCCTGGGTGAATCCAGCCAGATCGTCTGCCCGCGTTGTGACGGCCACGGCCGCATGCGCAGCGTCGAGTCGCTGTCGCTGTCGATCATCCGCGTCGCCGAAGAGCATGCGATGAAGGAGAACACCGGGCAGGTGCTGGTCCAGGCCCCGGTGGAGATCGCCAATTACCTGCTGAACGAGAAGCGCAGCGCCCTGCGCGAGATCGAGCAGCGCCACGAAGCGCCGATCGTGATCGTCGCCGACGAACAGCTGCACACCCCGCACTACAACGTGACCCGCCTGCGCGAGAACGAGCTGGGTGAAGACAGCAACAAGCCGAGCTACCAGCGTGGCACCCCGCGCAAGCTGCCGGTGCACGCCCTGACCAAGGGCCAGCTGAACATCCCGCCGCCGGCCGTGACCCAGGTCAAGCACACCGCACCGGCCCCGGTGCGTGCCGAAGCCGAACCGGTGGCCGCTCCGGTCCCGGCACCGGTCGCCGCCGCCCCGGCACCGGCCGCCAGTGGCGGCGTGGTTGGCTGGCTGAAGCGCATCTTCGGTGGCGAGTCCGCTCCGGCCCCCGCTCCGGCCCCGGCTGCCCGCCAGCCGCAGCACGATGGCGGCCGCAAGGACCGCAACAGGGATCGCAACAAGGACCGCAAGGACCGTCGCGACGACAGCCGTGGCAACGGCGGCAACGGCAATGCGCAGCAGCAGAAGGACGGCGGCAACCGCAAGGACCGCGGTGAGCAGCGCAAGGACGGCCGCCAGGGCGGCAACAACAACGGCAATGCCCAGCAGCAGCCGCAGCAGGGCAAGCAGAAGGACGCCCAGCAGAAGGACGGCCAGCAGCAGCCGCAGCAGCAGAAGCAGCCGCGCAACGAGCAGCAGGGCCAGAACCCGCAGCAGCAGCCGAAGCTGAAGCAGCCGAAGCAGCCGCGTCCGCAGCAGGACAGCGAGAAGCCGGCCGAGAAGCCGCAGCGCGCCGCCGCCGAAGCACCGGTCGACACCGCAACCGCGGCTGCCGCCGTGGCCGCGACCGTCGTCGCCGCCAACGCAGTGACCGCGCAGGAAGGCACTGCACCGGCCGCTCCAGTGGCACCGGCTGCACCGGTCGCCGACGTGGTGGCGACTGATGCTGCACCGGTGGCCGATGCCACCGTTGACGCAGGCACTGACGCCGACGCGGTTGCCGTGTCCGGCGAAGATGCTGCGACCGATGCCGCAGGCGAACAGGCCGGGGAAGGCGCGACCCGCCGCCGTCGTGGCCGTCGCGGTGGCCGTCGTCGCCGCCGTGGTGGCGCCGAGAATGCCGCCGGTACCGATGCCCTGGGCGATGACCAGGACGACGGTGACGAAGCCGATGACAACGACAGCGCTGACCAGGCTGCCGACACTGCCGCCGAGGCCGCGCCGGTCGCCGCCGCGCAGCCGTCGCGCTCGCAGCCGGAATTCGATTTCGATGACGAAGTCGAGCCGGTGGCCGTGGAAGCTGAGAAGCCCGCCCGTGCACCGGTCGCCGTTGCCGCTGCCGCCCCGGTGGTTGCCGTGAGCAGCGCCGTGGTCGAAGCAGTCGCTCCTTCGCAGGAAGCCGCAGCTCCGGCACCGGTCATCAAGGCCGAGCCGGTCCAGCAGCCGGTGCAGACCAGCATGCTGGACCAGATCGACGCTGCAACCCCGGCCCAGCCGGCAGCACCGGTCGCTCCGGTGGCCGCGCCGGCACCGGTGGTCGTCGAAGCCGCTCCGGTGGTGGACGTGGCTCCGGTCGTCGAAGCCAAGCCGGCGATTGCTGAAGCTGCCCCGGTGGTTGAAGCCGCTCCGGTCGTGGCCGAGGTCGCTCCGGTTGTTGAAGCCGCTCCGGTGGTGGAAGCGAAGCCGGTCGTCAAGGCCGCCCCGGTGGTCGAAACCGCACCGGTCGTCGAGCAGCCGGCCGCGCCGGTCGAAGTTGCCGCACCGGTGGCCGAAGCCGTGGTGACGCCGTCGATCGAGCCGGTGGCCGATGGCCATGCCGATTCGGCCAGCCAGGCCACGGATGCCCAGGCATCGGACGAAGACGAAGAAGCCGCCAAGCGCACGCCGCCGGCGAACTGATCGTTCTTTGATCGCGTAAAACGAAACGGCGGGGATCGATGATCCCCGCCGTTTTTGTTTGTGCCCCGGTAGATGCCAACCTTGGTTGGCGCCGTTGATTCAACGCACGCGGACACTCCCGTGCCAACCAAGGTTGGCACCTGCCAGAACGAGAAACCCTGCGGGGTCAGCGTGCCGGGGCGAACTGCAGGCGGGTCCAGACCCCGTAATGGTCCGACGCCCAGCGACCGCTGTCGTCGGGCTGGTCGAACAGAATCTTCGCTTCGCGCGCGACCATCCGGTCCTGCTGGAAGAAGATGTGGTCGATGCGCGACGGCGCCTGGTAGTAGTGCCGGTTCAAGGTGCTCACACCGGCCAGGTCGGTGTTCACGTGCACGCTGCCGTAGCTGTCGCCGTAATGGCTGCGCAGCTCGCTCAGGTCGCCTGCATCCACCAGTGCGTTGAAGTCACCGGCGATCACCACTGGCGCACCGGCCGAGGTTTCGGTGATGTAGCGCAGCAGGTCTTCCACCTGGCTGCGGCGGATGCCCTGGCCACGCTCGTCGCTGCGCTCGTTCAGATGCGTGGCATAGACGTTCACCGGCTGCCCGTCCACGTCGATGCGCAGGTGTGCCACGGTGCGGTAGTCATCCAGCGGCTGCAGCAGGTGCTCGCCGTGGGCCAGGATCGAGCGCCGGGTCAGCAGGGCGTTGCCATAGCGCTTGGGCGCACCCACCGGATCGGTGGAAACGAAAACGTACTTGTAGCCGAGCTGGCTGGCCAGCCACTGTGCCTGGTTGCGCACGTTGCGGCGCTGGATCACTTCCTGCAGGGCGATGGCATCGGGCTGCAGGCGCTTGAGCTCAGCGACGATCGTGCGCCGCCGGGTCGGCCAGTCCTCGCGGTCATGGTGCAGGTTGAAGGTCACCATGCCCATGCCGGGCGCGGCCGATACCTCCGCAACGGCAGATTCACTCGACTGCTGCGCCATAACCAACCCCGGCAACGCCAATGCGATTGCCAGCCCCAGGGCGCGCAGTGCCACGCGCGCCCTCCCCTGCTTCAACGCCATGCTTACTGCCCCTTACGTTCTGCGCGGCGCACCGCGCTTGGCACGTCGATCTCGATCCGCGCCGGCAGCTGATGCACGCGCAGTTCGCGGTTGCTCCATTCGGCCGGCTCGCCATCGACGGTGGCCGCACCCGGTTCGCCGCTGTACGGCCACGGCAGCACGACGCCACCTGGCGGCGGCACCAGGCCCGGCTGCAGGTCCAGCACCAGCTGCTTGTCACTGCGCTGCAGGCGGTAGTTCAGCTGGCCCTGCGGCGTGCGCAGGCCCTGTACCGCGATGCCATCCCCCTGGAACCAGGCGGTGGGAATGCCGGCGGCCAGCACCAGCGCCTCATCGGCGTCGCGGTTGTAGGCGAACATGTCCAGCGCCGAGCGGACGAAGTCGGACGCCACCCAGGCATGCGGCAGGTCACCGACGAAGAACGGCTTGCGCGGCGTGCGCGAGACCACTTCGGCCCACTGGTTCCAGGCCTGCGGCGCGCGGTCCTTGAAGAAGAACTGGGTGGCCTGCCAGGCACGGTCGCGCCAGCCCAGGCGCACGAAGGCCGCCACGTTGCGCCACTCGTAAGGCGTGTAATCCTTCCATTCGCGCTTGCCATCGCGGCGCGCGACGAACTCGGTCCAGTAACGCTCGAAGGTCGCCTCAAGCGCTTCCTGCGGCAACCGGCCCTGCTCGCCACCCGGCGCCAGTGCGATGGTGGTGGAGGTGGCATCGAAATCACCCAGCTCGGCCGAGCCGGGCAGGTAGTCGATCCTGTGCTGCTGCATGGCCGCCAGCAGTGAGGCCTGCAGGTCGTCGCGGAACTGGTCGCGCGACTCGCTGATCTGCATGGCTTCGAGCTTGCCCAGCTGGGCGGCCACCTGCGCGGCATCCTTGTAGCCGCGCAGCGCCCAGAAGTTGTCCCAGTACGAGTGCATCGGCTTGGCCGAATAGCCTTCGTGGCTGATCGACGCCGGCATCATCCCGTAGAAGGCGGGATTGCGCGCGCGGTTCTCTTCGGTGCGCTCGCTCGCGCGCAGCTGCTCCATGTAGCTGTAGGCGCCCTGCACATGCGGCCACATCAGCTCCAGGAAGGTGCCGTCGCCGGTGTACCGCCAGTACTCGGCGATGTTGTAGATCAGCTCGCCGTGGCTGTCGTTCTCCGGCACCGGGTCGCTGCCACGCGAGTCGACGCAGCACGGCACCTTGCCGTTCTCGAACTGGAACGGCGCATACCAGGTCACGTAATCGCGCACGGCATCGCTGCGGCCCATGCGCAGCAGGCCCTCGGAAATCATCGCGCCATCGCGGATCCAGCTTCGCGCATACGAACGGGTGCCCGGCTGCAGGCGCGGGCCGACGCGCGAGATCAGCATGTGCGCCACCGCGGTCCGCAGGGTCTCCACCAGCGGCTGGCCCGCTGCCGGCACCTGCAGGCTGACCACGCCCAGCTTGTCGCGCCACATCGCCGCGACCTGCTGCTGCGCCTTGGCCACGTCCAGCGCCTGCGGCTTCCAGCCGCCGGTCTGCGGCAGCACCACGGCCACCTCGCGGCTCTGCCCGGGTTCGAGCTTGATCGCGTACAGCAGGGCGCCGGACGCCAGGCCCGTGGAATCCTTCACCGCCGTGGTCGCCGGGAACTTGCCCGAGGCCAGGTGCATCGCATCGAGCTTGCCATCGAACGTGGTGGCGAAGCGTGCGTCCGGGGCCTGCAGCGGGTAGATGCGCGGCTCGCCGTTCACCCGTACCAGCTGGTCGCCGACGTCCAGCGCTTCGATGCGGCTGTAGCCGCCGGTGGTGTTGAGGAACTGGGTCGGCGGGTTGACCTGCCAGGGGCGGATCGCCAGCGCCAGCGTGTATTCGTGGGCGACCTTGTCCGGGTTGCTCAGGCGGTAGCGGCCGATCAGCTGGGCGCGATCGGGCGTGCCCTGCACGAAGCTGGTCACCGACAGGCCGGCCTTCTCATGCACCCAGTCGACCGTGGCGATGGGCAGGTAACGGTCCTGCAGCGACTGCGTGGCGGCCACGCTGGACCAGTCCAGCAGCTTGCCGTCCAGGCGGATGAACGGTTCGATGCTGAAGCTGCCCTTGGCCGGCTCCAGCGCGCCATCCTCACTGATGAGGGCCTGCTCCTGGCCGCCATCGAGACCGAGCAGGGTCCAGTACGGCTGCTCGCCGACGTAGGCACGCGGCAGCGCACCGCGCGGCAGGTCGGCGGCGACCGAGGACAGGAAGGCATTGGGCGTGGCTGCGAACGCCAGCGGCTTCAGCGCGATATCGCGGATGCCGTAGCGCCAGTTCGGTCCGTCTTCCAGGTCGAAGCGCACGTAACGCGCATCGGTATCGGGCAGCGCCAGCCAGTCACGACCGCCACCGCCACCGGTGACCTCGCGCACGGTGCGCCAGTCACGGCCGTCCTCGGAGGTGCGCACGACGTAACGGGTCGCCTCCAGGTTGGGCAGCCAGTCGATGACCGCGCCGCCGATCTCGCGGCTCTTGTGCAGGTCCAGGCTGATGGTCTGCTGCTTGACCCCGCCGCTGACCCAGAACGTATCGCTCTTGCCGTCGATCATGCGGTCCTGCAGCGCGGTGGCCGTATCGGCGATCACCGACGGCATCAGCGCCGAGTCGTCCTGCGGCGGCAGGCCCTGCAGGGTCAGCTTGTCGAAGCACACCGTGCCGCGGCCACCGACCTTGCTGTAGATGGTGAACTCGACCGCGGCGCTGCGCGCCATCTCCTTTTCGGCCGACGGGCCCCAGGCCTTGTCGATCTGCCGGCGGCGGTATTCCACCGGCGTCCAGGCCTTGTTGAAGCTGTAGCCGGGGCGGTTGACCCACCAGACGTTGTCGCCGCTGGCATCGATCAGCTTGAACTGCAGGTCGTTGCGCGGGGAATCACCGCGCAGCTGGAACCCGAACCGGTAATTGGCCGGGTACTCGATGTTCAGCGCACGGCGGATGCCCACATAGCCGGAGACTTTGTGGAAGTCGTAATCCAGGCACAGCGCGCGGCCGCCGCCGGCGCCGCTGACCGGCCGCAGCGAACCGCTGACCTGGTCGGACAGCACCAGCTTCCACGCGCTGATGTCGTCGAAGTCATCCAGCACCTTGGGCGCCGGCAGCGCCGGTGGTGCGGCGATCGCCAGGGAGGTCCACAACAGGCCCAATCCAACGGCGATCGCTCGCTTCATCCCTTGACGCTCCCCAGCAACAGACCTTGGATGTAGTACCGCTGCAGGACCAGGAACAGGGCCAGCACCGGAACCACG
The DNA here is from genome assembly GCF_056759115.1 of Stenotrophomonas sp. STEN087. Lineage (NCBI taxonomy): Bacteria > Pseudomonadati > Pseudomonadota > Gammaproteobacteria > Lysobacterales > Lysobacteraceae > Stenotrophomonas > Stenotrophomonas sp. STEN087. Next base: position 66,333 of record NZ_JBRRCR010000009.1, read on the forward strand.
GTGACCACCGCGCCGGCCATCATCATTTCCACGTCCATGATGTGCTCGCGCGAGAGGGTGGCCAGCGCCACCGGCAAAGTGTAGTGCTCCTGGTCGGTCAAGACGATCAACGGCCACATGAAATCGTTCCACGCGCCCATGAAAGTAAAGATCGCCAGGGTCACCAGCACCGGCTTGAGCATCGGCAGCACGATCTGGAAGAAGATGCGCAGCTCCCCTGCCCCGTCGATGCGGGCCGCTTCCAGCAGCTCGTCCGGGATGGAACGGGCGTACTGGCGCACCAGGAAGATGCCGAACACGCTGGCCAGCGCCGGCACGATCACGCCGCCGAAGCTGTTGACCAGGCCCAGCTGCTTCATCAGCAGGAACAGCGGCAGCATCGCCACCTGCGCCGGGATCACCAGCGCGGCCATCAGCACCTGGAACAGGCGTTCACGGCCGACGAAGTTCAGCTTGGCGAAGGCATAGCCGGCCATGGTGTTGAGCAGCAGCGAACCGAAGGTGATCGCCACCGACACCAGCAGGCTGTTGGCGAAGTTGCCGCCCATGCCGGTGCGCGCGAACAACTCGGTGTAGTTGTGGGTGGTGACGTGCGAGGGCAGCAGCGGAGGCGGAAAATGGGTCGCCTCACCCTGCGGCATGAACGACACCGAGAGCATCCACAACAGCGGAGCCAGGCTGACCAGGGCCAGCACCAGCAACGCGCCGTTGATCATCCACGGGTGCCAGCGCGACTGGCCGATCTCACGACTCATACCAACTGCCTCTTGCGGCCGAAACGCAGCATCACGGTGGTCACCGCCAGGATGATCAGGAACAGCAGGAACGCCACGGCAGAGGCGCGTCCCAGGTTCCACCACTTGAAGCCTTCCTCGAACATGAAATACAGCACGCTGACGGTGCTCTGCAGTGGGTCGCCGCGGGTCATGACGTACGGTTCGGCGAACAGCTGGAAGTAGCCGGACACGGTTATGACGCCGACCACCAGCAGCACCGGGCCGAGCATCGGCAGGGTGATGTGCAGGAACTGCTTCCAGCGCGAGGCGCCGTCGATGCGCGCGGCCTCGTACAGGTCATGCGGGATGGCCTGCAGGCCGGCCAGGAAGATCACCATGTTGTAGCCGAAGTTCTTCCACACGGCGAACAGCATGATGGTCGGCATCGCCCAGTTGGGGTCGCCCAGCCAGTCGATCGGGCTGATGCCGATGTGGCCCAGGCCGTAGTTCACCAGGCCGTAGCTGGTATGGAACAGGTAGCGCCAGATCACCGCCACCGCCACCAAGGTGGTCACCACCGGGGCGAACAGCGCGGTGCGGAACAGCGCCTTGAAGCGGGCGGCCGGCGCATTGAGCAGCATTGCCGCGCCCAGCGACACGCTGATCGACAGCGGGACGCCGATCACCACGAAATACGTGGTGTTCCACAGCGACTTCCAGAACATCGGCGTCTGCAGCAGGTCGATGTAGTTGCCCAGCCCGACGAAGCGCAGGTTGGCACCGTCAGCCAGCGCGTACAGGTCGAAGTCGGTCACGCTCAGGGCGAGCGCCGAGGCGACCGGCAGGCCGAAGAACACGCCCAGCACGAGCAGCGAGGGGCCGGCGAAGATCCAGCCGGCGAGGGACGAACGTTTCATTGCGGGCTCCCGGCCGCGACTGCACTGGTCGAGCCCGAAGGGGCCTCGCTGCGCTGCAGGCGTTGTTGTTCATGCATCCAGCGGCGCTTGGCCAGCACCTTGTCCACGCGCTGGTCCAGCTCTTCCACGGCCTTGTCCTGCGGCATGCCGCCACGCACCACCTTTTCGGTGACGATGCGCATTTCCTGCACGATGCGCTCCCATTCGAGCACCTTCGGCGTCGGTTTGACGCGCTCCAGCTGGTCACGGAACGCGGCGGCCAGCGGATCGTTGGCCAGCGACGGGGCGTTCCAGGTGCTGCGGCGCGGCGGCAGGTCACCGATGATGGAATGGAAACGGGCCTGGATTTCCGGGCGCGACAGGAACTCGATCAGCTTCCAGGACGCTTCCTTCTGCTGCGACTTGCGGAAGATCACCAGGCTGGTGCCGCCGGCGATGCCGGCGCCCGGACCGTCCGGGCCCGGCAGGGCGGCGGTGCCCCACTGCCCTTCCAGTTCCTTGGGCTGCAGCTTCTTGAACTCGCGGATGTTCCAGGGGCCGGAGATGTAGAACACATTGAAGCCGCGGAAGAATTCATCCCAGACGTTGGAGATCTGCGTCTCGGACATCTTCGGCGCCCAGCCCTGCTCGAACATGTTGGCGTAGAAGGCCAGGGTGCGACGGAAGCCGGGGCTGGAGAAGTTGCCGCGGGTGTCGTCGTCGCGCAGCAGCGGATCGGGCTGCTGCAGGGCCAGTGACAGCTGCTGCTCGAACTCGTTGATCGGCATCAGCACCGCGTAGCGGTTTGGCCCCTGCATCTTCTTGATCGCGGCCATCTGCTCGTCCCATTCCGCCCAGGTGCGCGGCGGATGGTCGAAGCCGGCCTGCGCCAGCAGGTCCTTGCGGTAGTAGATCAGGCGGGTATCGACGTACCACGGCACGCCCACCAGCTCGCCATGGATCACGTTGGTATCCCAGATGCCCTGGAAATAATCCTGCGGGTCGACCACCGACGACTGCTGCACGAACGGCTGCAGCGGGGTCAGAGCGTTGAGTTCGGCGAACTCGGGCACCCAGGTGTTGCCGAGCTGGCAGACATCGGGCAGGCCGTCGGCGGCGAACGCGGTCAGCAGCTTCTCGTGCGCGGCCGTCCAGGGAATGTTCTGCACATCCACCTTGATGCCGGGGTTCTCGGCCTCGAACTCGTGGATGAGTTCGCTGACCACTTCGGCCTCGCGGCCCATGGCCCAGAAGCGGACCGTGGTGGTGCCCTGCTCGGTGCGCGCGCAGCCGGCCATGGCCAGTGCGGCCATCGCAGGCAGGGCCCAGCGTCGCAGGCGGTCAATCCAGTCTTGCACCTTGTTACTTCCCCTGGCCCGTGTTGCGGTTGGCATTGTTCTTCTGTTCCTGCGCGGCAGCCGCGCGTGATTCTGCGATACCGACCGCGCGTGCGGCCGCGGCCTTCTCATCCTTCTCCAGCACCAGCGGCTTGAACGACCCTTCCGGGGCCAGCCAGCCACCGCTGAAACCGGCCCGTTCCAGGCCCTTGCGGATGTACGGATTCTTCTTCATCACTTCCCAGACGAAGTCGTTGCGGTAGTTGGCGATCATCGTCAGGATCGGGCCCTGGTCGATGGCGATGTAATCGCTGGCCACCCAGCCGCGGTCCGGCACCATGCGGCCGGTCTTGATCGGGATGTCGTAGTTGAAGCTCGGGTTGAACGAATCCAGGAAGCCGTAGCTGGAATAGATGTAGTCGCCGTAGCGCTTGTGCATCTCCAGCGTGGCCGGGATCACTTCCTCGGGCGCGAACACGATCGAGGAGATCGCCGCGGTCGGGGCGATGGTGCCGTCATCGAAGTTCTCGCGCAGGCCGGCGCCGCGCGAGGAGTAGTGGCGGAACTGGCGCTGCTCGCCGCGGTACTCCTGGGTGGTGTTCTGCGGGCCATCGCTGGCGGTCAGGCCCCACACGTTCTCGCCGTAATCCTTCCACTGCATCGGGTTGGCGATGGCGTATTCGCGGTGGGCCAGCGCGGCCGAGCGGCTGTTGAGGAAGTAGGTGCTGCCACGCTCGCGCATGTAGGCATCCTGGATGTCGCGGAAGTCGATCCAGACATGGCTGTACTGGTGGCCGAACAGCGGGCCGAAGGACAGGTATTCCTGGCCCTGGTAGACGCCCCAGTCGTTGTCATAGGTGCGCGTCCACACCGTCCACGCATCCGGGCTGACCGGGTGGCTGGGCGAACCCAGGGCGAGGATGTAGACCATCATCGCCTCGTTGTAGCCCATCCAGTCGTGGTCGATGAAGCCGCTCTCGGGGAACCAGCCCATCGAGATCAGCGGCGCACGCTGCTGCAGCCACGGCCAGTCGACCTGCTTGTACAGCTGGTCGGCGATCTGCCGGATCTCCTTCTCGCGCGGGTCCTCGCCGTCGTAGTACGACTGGGCGAACAGCACGCCCATCATCAGCAGCGCGGTATCCACCGAGGAAAGCTCGACCCAGCTGTCGTAGCGGCGGCCTTCCTGCATGTCCAGGAAGTGGTAATAGAAGCCCTTGTAGCCAGCCTTGCCGGTGCGCTGCGGGCCCATCGGCACGTCGCGGAAGAACTTCAGCGTGGTCAGGGTGCGGTCGATTGCCTGGTTGCGGCTGACCCAGCCGTTCTCGATCCCGATCGGGTATGCGGTCAGGGCGAAGCCGACCGAGGCGATGCTGGCGAACGGACGCGACGGGTAGCGGTCCGGCGTCAGGCCGTTGAGTTCATTGGTGGTGTCCCAGAAGAACTGGAACGTGCGGCGCTCGATGTCATCGAACAGCGGCGGCAGTTCCGGCTTCATCGGCCGCGGCGGTGCGTCGGCCTCCAGCAGGATCACCGGCGGCTTGGGCTTGGCAGGCTCCTGCTGGGCCGGTTTGCAGGCGGCGATGGCCAGGGTCATCGCAGCGGCGGTCAACAGGTGGCGTGCCTGCATGGCGCGGTTCCTCCGGAGAGCTGATCGATGGGAAAGCATAACGTCCAATGGCCTGAAATCGTTTACAAACCGAACTCTTAAAAAACCACGAAACGTGGCCGGAGAACTGCTGCCATTGTCCAGTCCCCTGCCCCGTCATCGCAACGGTGCAGGGGGCTGGACAATGGACCGGCCCGGGGGCCGGCCATTGCCAGGTCCCGATGCCAGCGGCGGACCACTGGCATCGGGGTGTTGCGGTACATCACTGCTTAGAAGCGGAAGCCGACTTCGGCCTTGACCTGGCGCGGAGTACCGATGATGTCGCCGGTCTCGTTGTAGCTGGCCTGCAGCTTGCCGTTGGTCTTGACGTAGTTGTAGGTGGAGAAGTTGTCGAAGTTGAACACGTTGATGATGTCGATACGCGCGTACATCTCGGTGTCGCCCGGCATCTTGAACGTCTTCGTCGCCTGCAGGTCGACCGAACGGTAGCCGAAGATCTTGCCACCCAGCAGGAACTTGCCGTTGGCGTTCGGCACGGCGGCCTGCGGGGTCGGCAGGGTGTAGCCGCTGGCCTGCGGGATGCCGTACCAGTCGTTGACGGCGGTCGGGGTGGCCAGGGTGATCTTGCCACCGAAGGTGATGCCCCAGAAGCCAGCGTACGAACCGGTCACCACCAGGCGGTGGCGCGGTGCACCGTTGGAACGGATGGTCGGGTAATCCTCGATCAGGCCGCGGTCGAAGGCGTACTTTTCATTGATGTCGCGGTTGTGGCGCGCGGTCGTCCAGGTGTAGGCGATCGAGGTGCCCCAGCCGCTTTCCTTGGTGAACGGCTTCTGCGCCGACAGCAGGACCTGGGTCGCACGGGTCTTGATGCCCTGCTGGCCGATGATCAGGCTGCCGAAGCCCGGCACGTTGCAGCTCCAGGCCTGGCTCAGGCCCGGGTCGGTGCCACCGCACAGGCGCGGGTCATCGAAGAACTGGCCGGTCGGGTAACGGTTGCCCAGGGTGAAGGCGAAGCCGTCGTAGCTCAGCGTGCGGGCGATGGTGGCGTCGGTCAGCCAGTCACCGATCTGGTTGCTCATGCCCAGGCTGAACTGATCCGAGTACGGCGCCTTCAGCTTGTTGTTGAGCAGGTCGACTTCCAGGCCGGCATTGCTGGTCGAACCGACCAGGGCCTGCAGGTTGCCGATGCCGTTGAGCAGGTTCGGGTTCCAGTCATAGCAGGCAGCCTGGCCGTTGATGCAGGTGCCGGTAGCCGGGTTGCGGAAGTAGATGGTCGGCTGCGGCAGGGCCAGCTTGGTGGTTTCCAGCTGCAGGTTGTCGAACAGGTCGCGGTCGTACGAACGGCCGGCACCACCGTGGATCACGTGCTGCTCGTCGGCGTTGATGTCATACGAGAAGCCCAGGCGCGGCTGCCAGGCATCCTTGAACGCCTTGCGGTTGTGGCCGTTGCTGATGTAGTTGCTGATGTCCAGGCCGCCCAGCGCCAGCGAATCGGCGTAGGTCTGGCCGGCGGGGGCACGCGGGTCCTGCGAGTAGATCGCATCGACCACGGCTTGCGGAGTCACGAAGTCCAGGTACGCCGGGGTCTTTTCATAATCCCAGCGCAGGCCGAGGTTGACCTGCAGGTGGTCGTTGACCTGCCAGTCGTCCTGGATGAACACGCCGTACTGCTTGGACTTCGAACGCACTTCACCGGACACGCCGTCCACGCCGGTCACCGGCTTGACGAACTGCGCCTTGTAGGGGATGGAGTCCGGGAAGTCCGGATCGCCCAGGCTGTAGGTGAAGGTCGGGTTGATCTGCGCCGCATCGGAGGCGTACAGGTCGATGGCCTTGTACTTCACGCCCATCTTGATGGTGTGGTCGCCAGCCCACTGGATGCCGTCCAGGGTCAGGTTGTCTTCGATCGACCAGCCCTTCTGGCCCTTCACCTGCGAATCCAGTGCCGAGGCGCCACCGATCTTCACCACGGTGCGGTCTTCAGTGCCGTCCGGTGCGGTGTAGGTGATGCCGTTGGCCAGGGTCAGCGGGGTCGGGTTGTTGAACGAATCTTCGTGGGTGACCATCATTTCGTTGTAGAAACGCTCGCCGCTGTGGTTCCAGCGCAGGGCGTAACGACGGTCGGTGTTGACCACTTCACGGCCGGCTTCCGGCGAGGTCTGGCCACTGAACTGCGACTGGGTTTCGTCACGGTCCTGGAAGGTCAGCTCGATGCGGTCGTTGTCGGTCGGCTCGAAGTCGACCTTACCGAAGATCAGGTCCTGCTGGAACGGCTGGCTGGCCGGGCCGAGGCCCGCGGCACCGGCGGCCGGCAGCAGGCTGGCAGCGCTGGTGACGGCGCCGTCGGGCGCGATGGTGACCGGCAGGTCGAAGCGCTTGGCTTCGTAGGTCACGAAGAAGTGCGCCTTGTCCTGGATGATCGGGCCGCCCAGGGCGAAGCCGTATTCCTTCTCGGCCGAGACCATCTTGTCCTTGCCGCCCTGGCGCTCGGCCGGGGTCTTGGCGCGCATGTCTTCGTCGGTGTAGCGGTAGAACGCCTCACCCTTGAATTCATTGGTACCGGACTTGGTCGCAGCGGTCACTGCGGCGCTCGACACCTGGCCGTACTCGGCCTTGTAGTTGCCGCTGATGACCTTGTATTCGCCGATCGCCAGCTGCGGGAACGGGTTGCCGGCGCTGCCGGACTGGCCGGCCACGCCGCCGCCCTTGACGTAGCTCTTCTGGCCCACGCCGTCGATGTAGACGTTGGTGCCGTCGGCATTGGTGGCACCGCCGCGCAGCGAAGTGTTGCCCTTGGCATCACGGGTGAAGATCAGGCCCGGCACCGCGTCGGCGAACTCCAGGAAGTTGCGCGACACCTGCGGGGTGGTCTGGATCTGCTGCAGGCTGACGGTCTTGCCGACTTCGGAGGTACGCACTTCCTGCAGCAGGGTCGGTGCGACGACGTTGACGGTGTCCAGGTTGGTCGCGGCGCTACCACCCGACGAACCGCCGGCGGCGGCCTCGCTGAAGTTCAGCGTGGAGGTCGAGGCGACGGTGACGGTGACCTTCTGGGTCTGGCCGTTGGCAGCCACGTCATAGGTGCCCGGATCCAGGCCCATCAGCGAATAGGTGCCATCGGCGCGCACGGTGCCGCGACGGACGGTGCCGGTGGCAACGTTGGTCGCGGTGACTTCCGAACCGGCCTGGGCGCCGGCCACCTGGCCGCGCAGGCTGGCGTTGGCCGACTGCGCCATGACGTTCGGGGCGGCAGCCAGCATCAGGCAGCTGACCAGTGCGGTGCTCAGCAGCCGGCGGGCCGGCATGCGGATCGTGGAATGCATCATCAACTCAATCTCCGGGTGGCGGTATCCGCGGATGCGGTACCTGCGATCAATCAAAAGAAGGAACGCCTCTGGCTTCAATGGCCCGATGGCGGAGTGGTGGAATCGCGAACGATGAGGCGGGGAACAAGCGTCTGCTTGTCACCTGCCCCTTCGGGGGTGTTGCCGTCCATCAACTGCATCAGACGCGTCATCGCCCTATCGCCCAACTCGGCGATACTGACCTGCATGGTGGTCAACGATGGGTGTACAAACCGCGCCAGTGGAATGTCATCGAAACCCGCCAGGGCGACATCGGTGGGCACGTGGATGCCTGCCTGCGCGAAGGCATACAGGCAACCCAGGGCCATCATGTCGTTGGCGGCGAACACGGCATCGGGCAGCGCGCCGGCTGCCAGCATCTCCTGACCGGCGCGATGGCCGGAAGCTTCGTCGAAATCACCGGGCAACTCGATGCCTTCGGCGCCGTTGCCAAAAGCCGCCAGCGCGTCGCGGAAGCCACGCAGGCGCTCGCGCGCGTCGAAGTTGAGGTCCGGGCCAGAAATGAACGCGATGCGGCGGTGGCCGGCATCGAGCAGGTGGCGGGTCATGGCCATCGCACCGGCGTGATCGTCGATGCTCAGGACCGGGTGATCCTGCCCCGGCAGATAGGTGTTGATCAGGACCGTGGGCAGCGACTGCGGCAGGTTGTCGGTGAGGAAGCCGGGGCTCTCGGCATAGGGCGAGAGCACCAGCAGGCCATCGACGCGGCCGCGCATGGCACGCAGGGCGGCGCCCTGCTGTACCTGGTCGCCGTGGTAGCTGGACACCAGCAGGTGCTGGCGACGGTTGCGGGCAACGTTGTCGATGCCGCGCATCAGCTCGGAGAAGAATTCGCCGTACAGGTCAGGCAGCACCACGCCCACCGTATTGGTACGGCGGCTGCTCAGGCTACGTGCGGCGGCGTGCGGGGTGTAACGCAGCCTCGCGGCGACCTCCAGCACAAGCTGGCGGACCGGTTCGGCGACATTCTCATGCCCGTTCAGCGCGCGGGAAACCGTGGCCACGGAGACCCGGGCTTCTCGTGCGACGTCTTTGATTGTTATGGCTGCCTTGTTCACGAAGCCGCCCTCCACGGCTTGGACCTACCAGCTTGGCGCGGAATGTAAGCGTTTCCATCTGCGCTTGTAAACACTCCGTTAGACGAATGTCCCCAGATGGACACAGAAATCTGACGTGGACAGGTCTGTTCCTGGACCTGGCAGGACTTTGCGGGACAGGCCATCAGCCCTGCTCGGACAGGGTGTATGCGCGGATGGACAGCGCATGGATATCGGTCTCCATCAGCCCGCCCAGCGCGGCATACACGGCGCGATGGCGCGCCAACGGGGCCATGCCGGCGAACTGTTCACTGACCACCAGCACGTTGAAATGGCCGCGTCCGTCGCGTGCGCCGGCATGGCCGGCATGGCGATGGCTGTCATCTTCGATCTCCAGCGTGCTCGGCGCCAGCGCCTGCTGCAATGCAACACGTATTAGATCGATGCGCTGCGCGCTCATGGCAGCACCTTGCGGAAGGGCCGGACCTCGACGCGGGTGTAGACGCCCGCGGCCACATACGGGTCGGCATCGGCCCACTCGCGGGCCTGCGCGAGAGACTCGAACGCGGCAATCACCACCGAACCACTGAAGCCAGCCGGACCCGGATCCTCGCTGTCGATCGCCGGGCACGGCCCGGCCAGCAGCAGGCGTCCCTCGTCGCGCAGCGCGTGCAGCCGCGCCAAGTGCTCGGGCCGGGCCTGCAGCCGCTGCGCCAGCACATCCTGGCCGTCGTAACCTTCAATCACATAGAACACGGGCATTCCTCGTTCATGTTGCGGTGCGTCGATTCTAGCCAATGGGCCGCCGATACCGGCCCGGCTGGACACTGGCCAGCCAAAGCCGTACCCTAGACACCATTGCACGTGGCGTGATGCAGCAGCCCGTCGGTTTTTGCGGCCAACGCAGCCCCCGACGACCGTACCGCTGCTTCGAACCGGGCCAACCGGCCGGGCCACGTAGACGACCTCCCCGTAGTTCCGTCGCCGCCGTTTTCCTGCGGCGCGTCCTGCTGTTTGATATGTGTGGAATCGCGCCGATCCCGGCGTGTCTGGTGCCTGCGGCGCCGTGGCGAAGGCCCGGCAGAACCGGCACCGCGACTGGTCCGTTGCAATCCTATTGTCCATTAGATGACTTCCGAACTCGCGCTCGACGCGAACCCGCCAACCCGGCCGCCCGCCCCCCAGCAGCAGGAAATGCCGCTGGCCGTGGTGCATGGGCAACCGGTCCTGCAGATCCCGCAGGACCTGTACATCCCGCCGGATGCGCTGGAAGTCATCCTGGATGCCTTTGAAGGTCCGCTGGACCTGCTGCTGTACCTGATCCGCCGGCAGAACCTGGACGTGCTGGACATTCCCGTGGCCGAAATCACCCGGCAGTACGTGGAATACATCACCGTGATGCGCGAGCTGCGTTTCGAGCTGGCCGCCGAGTACCTGGTGATGGCCGCCATCCTGGCCGAGGTGAAGTCGCGCATGCTGCTGCCGCGCCCGGTCAGTGAAGATGGCGACGAGGCCGACCCGCGCGCCGAGCTGGTGCGCCGGCTGCAGGAGTACGAACGTTTCAAGCAGGCCGCCGAGGATATCGACGCACTGCCCCGCCAGGACCGCGACACCACGGTGGCGCACGCCTTCATGCCCGAGCGGGCGACGGTGAAGCTGCCGCCGCCGGTGGACCTGAAGGAAATGCTGCTGGCCCTGCACGACGTGCTCAAGCGCGCCGAGCTGTTCAGCGGCCACGCGATCAAGCGCGAGGCCCTGAGCGTGCGCCAGCGCATGGGTGAAGTGCTGGGTCGTCTGGAAGACGGCAGGTTCTACCGCTTTGAAGGGCTGTTCACCGCCGAAGAAGGCAAGCTGGGCGTGCTGGTCACGTTCCTGGCGGTGCTGGAACTGGCCAAGGAACAGCTGCTGGACCTGGTCCAGGAAGAGCCGCTGGCGCCGATCTACGTGAAGTCCCTGGCCGCCGGCAACACCAACGCCCCGCTGCAGTTCAGCAGCGAGTTCGACGACAACGACGCCGCCAATGAGAACGAGTGAGCGCTGACTGCCGATGGACCAGACGCTGATCAACCGCATTGTCGAAGGTGCCCTGCTGGCCTCCAGCCAGCCGCTCACCCTGGCCCAGCTGAAAGACCTGTTCCCGGAAGAGGAACCGGCACCGCCGGGCAGCATCGAACGTGCGCTGGAGCGCCTGCGCGAAGGCTGCGAAGGGCGTGGCGTGGAACTGGTCGAGGTCGCCTCCGGCTTCCGCTACCAGGTGACCGGCGAAGTGCACGGCTGGATCAGCCGGCTGTGGACCGAGCGCAAGACCCGTTACACCCGCGCCACCCTGGAAACCCTGGCGCTGATTGCCTACCGGCAGCCGATCACCCGCGGCGAGATCGAGCAGGTGCGCGGCGTGGCGGTCAGCAGCAACATCATCCAGGCGCTGGAAGAGCGCGAATGGATCCGCGTGGTCGGCCACCGCGACGTGCCCGGCAAGCCGGCGCTGTTCGGTACCACCAAGGGTTTCCTGGACTATTTCGGCCTGAAGCGCCTGGACGAACTGCCGCCGTTGTCGGAACTGAAAGACCTGGGCGAGCTGGAACCGCAGCTGGCGCTGGACCGTGATGGTCCCGCCGTTGCCGGTGCCGCCGGCCCGGACATCAGCGCCGACCCCGACGCGGCCGCCAACGATGACGCCGGCCTGCAGGGCGGCGATGGCAACACCGAGAATTCCGTCGACGCGGCAGCTGCTGCGCCGGCCCCCGATGAGCAAGCACCTTCGCCCCTCGATGATGGGCACCCCGATTCCGCGCCGGGCGAGCGCGCGGTGCCAGTGAACGAACGCGAAGACAACGCCGTCGCGACGACGACCGTGGCTGTTGACCAAGCCGATTCCGAACCAGAGGCCGACCTCGAAACCGTCGGCCGGAGCAAAACTGATGAGTGACACCCCCCGTAACAAGCTCTCGCTGAAGCGCGAAGCCACCTCCGAACAGTTCAAGCTGGAAGAGCGCCTGCACAAGGTGCTGGCCCAGGCCGGCCTCGGCTCGCGCCGTGCGCTGGAACAGCGCATCGCCGAAGGCCTGGTCAAGGTCAACGGCGAAGTCGCGCAGACCGGCATGTCGGTCAAGAGCGGCGACAAGATCGAGCTGGATGGCCGTGGCTTCGTCGCCACCGCCCTGGCCGAGCCGTCGCGCGTGCTGGTCTACAACAAGCCGGAAGGCGAAGTGACCACCCGCGAAGATCCCGAAGGCCGCCCGACCGTGTTCGAATCCCTGCCGCCGCTGAAGGGCGCGCGCTGGATCGCCATCGGCCGCCTGGACATCAACACCACCGGCCTGCTGCTGGCCACCACCGACGGTGAACTGGCCAACGCCATGATGCACCCGTCGTTCGAGGTCGAGCGCGAGTACGTGGTGCGCGTGCGCGCCCCGGAAGGCGAAGAGAAGGTCTCCGACGCCATCGTCGACCGCCTCACCCGTGGCGTGGCGCTGGAAGACGGCCCGGCCAAGTTCGACGAGATCGAACGCATCGGCGGCACCGATTCGCACGACTGGTTCCGCGTCGTGGTGAAGGAAGGCCGCAACCGCGAAGTGCGCCGCCTGTGGGAATCGCAGGGCTGCCAGGTCAGCCGCCTGAAGCGCACCCGCTACGGCAAGGTCAGCCTGCCGCGCGAACTGGTGCGTGGCCATTCGGTCGAACTGCCCACCGCCCAGGTCGAAGCCCTGCGCGCGCAGCTGAAGCTGGAAGAAGGCGCGCCGTCGGCACTGACCCTGCAGCCGGTGATCGGCCAGCGTCGCGCCGCCAAGACCACCGTGCGCGTGCGCGAAGGCGGTCGTGGCAATGCCTACGTCAACGGCCACAGCACCGCCGATGAAGGTCGCGAACTGCGTCGCTTCGACAACGTGCGCGAAGACCGCGGCCGTGGTCGCGGCGGCAAGGGTGGCGGCTTCAAGGGCGGCCTGACCGTCAGCGGCGAAGCAGCCGCCAAGCAGTCGCAGAAGCCGTTCAAGCAGCGCGCGCCGAAGAATGACCGTTCGCTGCCGGAAGGCAACCCGGCCGCATTCCGTACCTGGTACGTGCCGGACGGTGTCAGCACCGGCCCGAGCGGCCACCGCAACGCCGGTCCGGGCGCACGTGGCCCGGGTGCCCGTGGTCCGGGCGCAGGCGCGGGCGGCCAGGGCCGTCCGTACGGCAAGCCGAAGGGTCCGGGCGCCGGTGCAGGTGGCGGCCAGGGTCGCGGCGGCTTCGGCGGCGAAGGCCGTGGTGGCGCCGGTGGCGGCCAGGGTCGTCCGGCCGGTGCGGGCAACCGCTCGCAGGGCCAGGGCAACAAGCACCCGTACGGCCACCCGGGCAACGCCCCGAGCTTCCCGTCCGACCACGCCAATCCGGGCTTCAACCCGTACGGCAGCGCGCGTCCGGCCGGCAACGGTCGTCCGGGCGGCAACGCCAATGCACGTCCGGGCGGCAATCGCGGTCCGGGCGGCAACCGTGGCCCGGGTGGTCCCGGTGGCAACCGTGGTCCCGGCGGCCCGGGTGGCAACCGTGGCCCGGGTGGCCCCGGCGGCAACCGCGGTCCGGGCGGCCCGCGTCGCAGCGGCCCGCGCGGCGGCTGATCGCTGATACGTCTGAAATGAAAAACCCCGGCTCCGGCCGGGGTTTTTCGTTGTACGTGGCGACTCGATTCGCCGGTAGATCCACGCCACGCGTGGATGAGTAGATCCACGCCACGCGTGGATGAAAAGCGTGCACTAGGAATTGTTTGAAAACGTGCAATTCGTGCCATGGATCGACGCGAGTGGCGCGACGGATCTCTATCGTGAAGCCTCACCCCCAACATGAGGCAATAACGATGGCGTGGTACACGACCCACTCGATTCTGCAGATCGATACACCCAGCCAAGGATGGAGCAGAGTTTACGGCCCAGCCGAGAAAGTCGAACTTTCGGGCATCTATCGCTGTCTGGGCTGTGGGCTTGAGGTGACCTGCAACAAGGGCGACCCGTTCCCGCCGCAGCCCAAGCACAGCCATTCCGATGCCCAGGGTGATATCCGCTGGAAGCTCAACATCCGCAGCTACACTGACGGCACCTGATAAAAAAGGGGACGGAGGGGATTAAGTCGTTTGTGCCTCAAACGACTTAATCCCCTCCGTCCCCTTTTCTGTGGTCAGCGGCGGCTGATGGTGAAGGCGGTGCCGTCCACGCCCAGGTCCCAGCCCTTGCCGGTGCCGGACAGGGCCAGCGAGACATCGCCCTTGGTCATCACCTGCGCGTTGCTGGATTTCACCGCGCCTGCGTGCGCGCCCACCGAGGCATAAGTGCCCAGCAGTTCGTTGATGCCCACCGCGCCGGTGAAGCTGCCGCGGCCGTTGGTGATCTTCGACTTGCCCACGGTCAGGCCACCGCCCTTGAGCTGGATGCGCACCGGCATGGTCGCGCCGTTGCTGCACTGGAGGGTGCCGTTGCCCGAGGCGGTCTTGTAGATCAGCGACCAGCCGGACAGGTTGTAGCGCAGCTGGCAGTCGAGGTTGCCACCGGCATGCGCGGCCGGGGCCAGGGAGGCTGCGGCCAGCGCCAGCAGCAGGACAAAGGGCTTGTTCATCGGCAGGACTTCCACTTCAGGTCGGACTGGCCGCGAATCTAGCAGCGCGCGCGTGCACGGTGGATGCAGGCGCGCGAGGCGGTGTGGCAAGCGTTCAGCCGCCACACCGGGGCCGGTCTCAGGCCCGTTCGTCCAGGTGGAACGCATCGGCATCGAGCATCGCCGGGAAGCGCGCGCGGTGCGCGGCCAGGGCCTCGGCCGAGATGGTGGTGGTGACCACCTGCTCGCGTTCGCGGATCTCCACCTGCGGCTGGCCGAGGAAGTCGATCACCGCGCTGTCGCCGGCGTAGTGCAGCTGGTTGCCGTCCACGCCGATGCGGTTGACCGCCGCCACGAAGCACAGGTTCTCGATCGCCCGGGCGCGCAGCAGGGTCTTCCACGCGTAGGCACGCGCCGAGGGCCAGTTGGCCACGAAGATCTGCAGGTCGAAATCCATCTGCCCTGCCCGCTCCACGTTGTAGCGGTTGCGGCAGAACACCGGGAAACGCAGGTCGTAGCAGACCTGCGGATTGATCCTCCAGCCCTTCCATTCCACGCTCAGGCGGTCGCGGCCGGCGGCATAGCGCTCGTGCTCGCCGCCGTAACGGAACAGGTGGCGCTTGTCGTAGTACTGCAGCGCGCCGTCCGGGGTGGCGAACAGCAGGCGGTTGTAGACGCCTTCGCCATCGCGCAGCTGCACGCTGCCGATCACCGCCGCGTCCAGCGCCTTCGCCTGTTCGCGCACCCAGGCCACGGTCGGGCCGTCCATGCCTTCGGCCTGGGCGATGGCCTCGTTGGAGAAGCCACTGGTGAACGTCTCCGGCAGGATCACCAGGTCGGTGCTGCCGGCCAGCGGCGCCAGCAGCGCGCCGTAGTACTCACGGTTGCCCGCCGGGTCATGCCAGCGGGTGTCGCCCTGGACGAGGGAAATGCGCAGGTCCTGCATGGTCGTCACGTCCTCAGAGCAGGCGCAGGCGTTCGATCGCCGCGTCCAGGGTCGCTTCGTTCTTGGCGAAGCACAGGCGCACCAGGCGCTGGCCGACCGGCGCGGTCTCGTAGAACGGCGACAGCGGGATGGCGGTGACGCCCTTCTCGATGGTCAGCCACTTCACGAACGCGTGGTCCGGCAGATCGCTGATGGCCGAGTAGTCGACCAGCTGGAAGTAACCACCCGGCACCGGCAGCGGCTTCAGGCGGGTGCCGGCCAGCTGCTCGCGGAAGCGGTCGCGCTTGGCCTGATAGAACGCGCCCAGCTCCAGGTGATGCTCGGGCTCGTCGCGGATCATCGCGGCGAAACCATACTGCGCCGGGCCGACGCTGGTGAAGGTGTTGTACTGGTGCACCTTGCGGAATTCAGCGGTCAGCAGCGGCGGCGCCACCGCGTAGCCGATCTTCCAGCCGGTGCAGTGGTAGGTCTTGCCGAAGCTGGAGATGACGAAGGTGCGCTCGCGCAGTTCCGGGTAGCGCAGCGCCGATTCGTGGCGGCGGCCGTCGTAGATGATGTGTTCGTACACCTCATCGGAAATCAGGTAGATCTGCGTGCCGCGCAGCAGGTCGGCCAGCGCCTGCATGTCGGCCTCGTCCAGCATCGCACCGGACGGGTTGTGCGGGGTGTTGACCATCAGCATGCGGGTGCGCGGGGTGATCGCCGCACGCACGCGGTCCCAGTCCACGGCGAAGGTCTGCGGGTCCAGCGGCACGTGCACGGCGACGGCGCCGGCCAGCTCGATGGCCGGCTCGTAGCAGTCGTAGGCCGGGTCCAGCACGATCACTTCCTCGCCGGCACGCACCACGGCGTGGATGGCGTTGAAGATTGCCTCGGTGGCGCCGCTGGTGACGGTGATCTCGGTGTCCGGGTCGATCGTCGCGCCGTACAGGTCCAGCGACTTCTGCGCGATGGCCTGGCGCAGCGGGGCCACGCCGGTCATCGGCGGGTACTGGTTGAGGCCGGCGGCCATCGCCTTGGTGGTTTCATCGATCAGGCGCTGCGGCGCGGAGAAATCCGGGAAACCCTGGCCCAGGTTGACCGCGCCGTGTTCGGCGGCGAGCTGGGACATCACGGTGAAGATCGTGGTACCGACCTTGGGCAGCTTGGTGGTGGGTTGCATCGGCCTGGGGAATGGGGAGACAGACCCCTGAGTTTACGCAATCCCTGCGTCGGTTGTTGCCGGCGCGCGGCCCCCCCACCCGCCCCGCCCCCCCCGCCCGGGGGCGTTACGCGCCCGACGCCGGCCTCACAGCCGCTAGCAC
>NZ_JBRRCR010000010.1:0-82774 GCF_056759115.1 Stenotrophomonas sp. STEN087
CGCCCCGCCGCGCGCGCCCGCGGCGCGGTCCCGCCCGCCGCCCGCGCGCCCCCCGCGCCCCCCGCTGGGCGGCGCGCCGCCGTCCGCCGGTCCCCCCCCCCCCCCCCCCCCCCCCCCCCCCCTGCCGGTTGCTGAATGAACGGGGTAGAGTCACCTCATCGACCGCCCTGACTGACATACCGTTTACAGGCAGCACGACACACTGGACTTCGACCCGAGGCAAAGGACCCCACGCATGAGCAAGCTGACCGTTATCACCGACCGCGCCCTGGAGCGCGCCCTGGAACTGGCGCACACCGCGGGTGATGGCCTGAAGAGCGCTGGTGGCAGCCTGCGCCATTTCGGCCCGCAGGCCAGTGACTGGATCAAGACCGGCGCCGCCGTGGGTGCGGTGAAGACCGGCGGCAAGGTCGCCACCAAGTTCGTGCGCCGCAATCCGGCCGTGGCCATCACCGCCGCTGCGGTGGGCGTGGGCCTGCTGGGCTATGCGCTGTACCGCAAGCAGCAGAAGAAGAAGGCGGCCAACGGCCAGGTGGTGAATGGACAGGCCAAGCGCATCAACGCGCGTGACCGCCGCAACCACACCGTGGTGGACGAGCACAGCGACATCGGCAGCGATGCCTGAGTCTGACGGGGTCGGGTCCCTTCCGCAGGAAGGGCTCCGACCCTTTTCATTTCTGCAGTTCGGCTCAGCCGATCTGCCGCCACTGCCCCGGCTGCAGGTCATCCAGCCGGTACGGCCCCATCGACACGCGTACCAGGCGCAGGGTCGGCAGGTTCACCGCCGCGGTCATCCGCCGCATCTGGCGGTTGCGGCCTTCGCGGATCGTGATGGCCAGCCAGCTGTCCGGCACGGTCTTGCGGAAACGCACCGGCGGATTGCGCAGCCACAGCTCCGGCGCCGGATCGAGGCGCTCGATCTTCGCCGGTAAAGTCGGCCCATCGTTCAGGACCACGCCGTCGCGCAGCTGCTGCAGCTGCTCATCGCTGGGCGTGCCTTCCACCTGCACCCAGTAGGTCTTGTCGGCCTTGTGCTTCGGGTCGGTCAGCTTGTGCGCCAGCGTGCCGTTGTCGGTCAGCAGCAGCAGGCCCTCGCTGTCATGGTCAAGCCGGCCGGCAGCGTACACGCGCGGCGGCAGGCCGAAGCCGGCCAGGGTCGGCCGCGGCGGCACGCTGCGGTCGGTGAACTGGCAGAGCACGTTGAAGGGCTTGTTGAAAGCGATCAGCATTGCGGAAACGGCAGGCGGCGGGGTGATGCATTGTCCCACGCCGCGCTGCGCGCTCGCCGGGCGGGGCCCGGCGTCATCGGTTTACGGCTTCACGAACCGCAGGGTCATGCGGTCGCTCTCGCCGATGGCCTGGTACTTGGCGTCGTCGGCCTTGTCGTGCTGGTTGGTCGGCGGCAGGGTCCAGACACCGTTCGGGTGGTCCTTGGTGTCACGCGGGTTGGCATTGACCTCGGTGCGCGCATCCAGCTTGAAGCCGGCGGCCTCGGCCATGGCGATCACCTGCTGCTGGCCGACATAGCCGGTGTCGTCGTCATCGGCGACGTCGGCCTTGGCGCGATGCTCGACCACGCCCAGCACGCCGCCCGGCTTCAGCACATTGAAGAAGCCCTGGAACATGCCCTGCGCCTGGCCGGCCTTGCGCCAGTTGTGCACGTTGCGGAAGGTCAGCACCACGTCGGCCGAATTGGCCGCGCCGAACACCGGCTTGGCCGGGTCGTAGCCGACCACGGCGGCCTTGTCGAACTGGGCCGGCGCACCGGCAAACTTCTTTTCCAGGCCGTCGCGGCTGCGCTGCTGGTAATCGCGGCCACGGCCTTCGGGCACGGCGGCCGGATCGACCACGGCGGCGATGTAGTGGCCCTTGTCACGCAGCAGCGGCGCCAGGATTTCCGAGTACCAGCCGTTGCCGGGGGTGATCTCGATGACGGTCTTTTCCGGTGCGACCTTGAAGAAGGCCAACGACTGAGCCGGATGGCGGTAGTTGTCGCGTTTCACATTGGCGGGGTCGCGGGTCGATGCCTTCACCGCGGCATCGATGGCCGGCGAGACCTGGATCTTCGCCGGTGCCACCGTGGCCGGTGCAGCGAATGCGGGAACAGCAACGAGCAGGGCCGAGGCAAGCAGCAGGCGGCAGCTACGCAGGGACGAGGCAGCGATCATCGGGGCGATTCCAGCGGAAGATGCGGCGAGACTAGCAGCCGCCGCGTGCAAGGTGTTCACAAAACGTTAGCCACGCGCTCCGCGACGGAACACTGTTTTGTGTTCGACGCCGCAGCGCGGTCACACAGCGCGTTCTATGCTGCAGGACTACCCCCAAGGAGTCCGTGCCCATGACGGCAACCCGCGAACTGGGCCGTTCCGGCCTGCATGTACGTCCGCTCGCCTTCGGTGGCAACGTGTTTGGCTGGAGCGCCGATGAGAAGGCCAGCTTCGCCCTGCTCGATGCCTTCGTCGATGCCGGCTTCAACCTGGTCGACACCGCTGATGTCTATTCGGCCTGGGTACCGGGCAACGAAGGCGGTGAATCGGAAACGCTGATCGGCAAGTGGTTCGCGCGCAGCGGCAAGCGCGACAAGGTGGTGCTGGCGACCAAGGTGGCCAAGTGGGCAGAACGCCCCGGTCTGACCCCGGACAACATCAACGCTGCGGTGGAAGATTCGCTGCGCCGCCTGCAGACCGATGTCATCGATCTGTACCAGGCCCACGAGGACGATGAATCCACGCCGCTTGAAGCAACCTTGGCCGCGTTCGGCCGGCTGATCGAAGCGGGCAAGGTGCGCGCCATCGGTGCATCCAACTACAGCGCCACGCGCCTGGCCGATGCGCTGAAGGTGTCCACCGATTACAAGCTGCCGCGTTATGAAACCCTGCAGCCGGAGTACAACCTGTACGACCGCGCCGGTTACGAGAAGGAACTGGAACCGCTGGTGCAGCGCGAACAGATCGGCGTGATCGGTTATTACGCACTGGCCAGTGGTTTCCTCAGCGGCAAATACCGCACCCCGGCCGATGCCAGCAAGAGCCCGGCGCGCGGCGAGAACGTGGTCAAGCGCTACCTGAACCCGCGGGGCCTGCGCATCCTGCAGGCACTGGATGATGTGGCCAGCAAGCACAACGCCAGTGCCGCGCAGATCGCGCTGGCGTGGCAGATCGCACGGCCGTCGATCACCGCGCCGATCGTCAGCGCCACCAGCGTCGAGCAGCTGCACGACCTGCTGGCGGCCGCCAATGTCGGCCTGAGCGTGCAGGACATCGCACAGCTGGACGCGGCCAGCGTCGAGGGTTGATTGCCGCATCCACGCCGGGGTCGGATCCCTTTCGCAGAAAGGGCTCTGACCCCAACGGCGCGGACCAAGGTCGGCGTCAAGGCGAGTCAGGGGTCAGAGCCCTTTCTGCGAAAGGGATCTGACCCCGCTGCACTCAGCGCGGCACGCTGTCCTCGCCCACCAGCGCGTGATGCACGCCGATGCCGGCACGCACGCCTTCGGCCATCGCCAGGGTGATGTTGCCGACCGTGGTCGCGTCGCCCGCGGCGTACACGTTCGCCACCGAGGTCTGCTTCATCATGTCGACCTCGACCAGCACGCCCAGCGGGCTTTCCACCAGCGCACAGCCGAGCTGCTGCACCAGCGGCGTGGCCATCTGCTGCATGGCCGGCACGAACAGCGCACGCTGGGCGATGCGGCGACCATCGGCCAGTTCCACTTCCAGCCACGTCGGCTGTTCGCCCTGCACGCCCACCACCGGGGTGGTTTCGATCTGCACGCCGCGCTGCTGCATGGCGGCCTGCTCTTCATCGCTGATCGGCAAGCCCTGGCTGAAGAAAGTGACGTTGCCCCAGTCGGCAAACAGCGTCGCCTTGGCCGCCGACATCGGGTGGCCACCGAGCAGGCCGATGGCACCGCCGCCGACTTCGTAGCCATGGCAGTACGGACAATGCAGCACGGTGCTGCCCCAGCGTTCGGCCAGGCCCGGCAACTCGGGCAGCTGGTCGGCGATGCCGGTGGCCAGCAGCAGCTTGCGCGCGGCCAGCACTTGGCCATCGGCAGTACGCACCTCCACGCCATCGGCAGTGGACTGCGCATGCACCACCTCGCCCTGCAGCCAGCGCACGGTGGGGTAATCCAGCAGCTGCTGGCGCGCGTTCTTCAGCAGCTCGGCGCCACTGACGCCGTCCTGGCCGGGCACGCCGTGCGAGTGGCTGGCGGCGCGATTGCGCGGCAGTCCGCTGTCGATGATCGTGACCGGGCGGCGCGCGCGGGCCAGGATCAGGCCGGCGGCGATGCCGGCGTAACTGCCGCCGACGATGATGACATCAGGATTCATGGGGACCTTCCAGGGAACGGTGATGGGCAAGATGGCGGGCGAAGTCGGCGCCCAGCTGGTCCAGGGTGCTGGCCTGCAGGCGCGCTTCGAGCAGGCGCTGGGCCTCGTGCGCGCCGTCCTGCAGGGCCTGGTTGACCAGCTGCTGGATCGGGCAGCCACCGCCGCTGTCGCGCTGGCCGACCTGCACCAGCGGCGGCGCACCGACGGCCAGGTAGATGTCGTGCAGGCTGATCTGCGCTGCATCGCGTGCCAGCTGGCTGCCGCCGCCGTGGCCGCGCGTGCTGCGCACCAGCCCGGCCTTGTGCATCTGCGCCAGCAGGCGGCGGATCACCACCGGGTGGGTCGGCAGGCAGGTGGCCAGCTGTTCGGAGGTACGCGGGCCTTCCTGGCCGACCAGGTGGGCCATCACGTGCAGGGCGTCGGAGAGCGGGTCTGCGGATTTCATGTAACTACGATAGTTACATTTAAACCGCCTGTCGAGGGTCCGCTTTCGTTCCATTTGGACACATCTGTCGTATATCACGCGCCCTTCACATCATTGAACGCAACGGTAATGTGATCGGTTTCGCACTTCAGCGGACTCAAGCGCGGTCGATACCGCATCGCCCCCCTTCCAAGAGTCCGCTCCATGAACGCCTCCTCCCGTGCGCCGCGGCTGCAGTCGAAGCTGCTTGGTGCTGTGTCCGTTGGTCTGACCATCGTCCTGCTGTGCGCCCTCGCCGGCCTGGCTTCGGCGTGGCTGAAGCTGTCCACCGAAGTCCCCGCGGAGGTCGCCCACAGCCGCGATGCCGAGCGCCTGCAGCGCGAGTTCCGCGGGCAGGTGCAGGAATGGAAGAACGTGCTGCTGCGCGGCCACGACGAGGCGCTGCGCCAGCGCCACCTGCAGGCCTTCGATGACGAAGGAAAGCTGGTGGAGAAGCTGGCCACTGGCCTGGCCACCAGCCCCGATGCGCGCACCCGCGACATGGCGCAGGCGTTCAGCGCCCTGCACGCGCAGCTGCAGAAGGATTACCACGCCGCCCTGGAGGCGTTTGCCGAGGCCGGCTATGACCCCTCTGCCGGCGACAGCCTTGTGCGCGGCAAGGACCGCCCGGTGGCGGCCGCGCTGGATGCACTGGGCACGCACACTGCAGCGGTGGCCGAGGCCGCTGTAAGTGCGCGTTCGCAGCAGGCACGGCGCACTCTGGTGGTATGTGCGGTGATGACCATCGCCGCGGCACTGCTGCTGCTGGCCGGCCTGGGCTGGTGGCTGCGGCGTGCCGTGGTGCAGCCGGTGCTGGCGGTGGAAGCGGCCGCGCGCGCGGTGGCCGCCGGCGATCTGGACCATGTGGTGCAGGTGCGCAGCCGCGATGAGATCGGCCGCCTGGCGCAGGCCATGCAGGCCGTGCAGGGCACCCTGCGCGACGTGCTCGCCGCGCAGGCCGCAATGGCGCAGGCGCATGACGCCGGCACCATCAGCCACCGCATGCAGGCCGGCGCCTTCCCCGGCGCATACGGGCGCATGGTGGCCGACACCAATGGGCTGGTCGACGCGCACATTCAGGTGAAGATGCGTGCGATCGCGATCATGGGCCGCTATGCGGTGGGCGACCTCAGCCAGGACATGGAACGGCTGCCGGGCGAGAAGGCGGTGATCACCGAGGCACTGGACATGGCCAAGCGCAACCTCGGTGCGATCAACGGCGAGATCCGCCGCCTGGCCGGTGCGGCCGCCGCCGGCGATTTCAGCCAGCGTGGCGACAGCCCGCGCTTCGAGCATGATTTCCGCGCGATGGTCGATGGCCTGAACCAGCTGATGCAGGGCACCGAGCAGAACCTTGGCGAGGTCTCGACGATGTTGCGGGCGATTGCCGATGGCCGCCTGGGTGCTCGCATGCACGGCGATTTCCAGGGTGTGTTCGCGCGCATCGCCGGCGATGCCAACACCACGGCGGCGCAGCTGGCGACGATTGTTACCGACATCAAGCACACCTCGGGCAGCATTCATTCGGCCGCCGCTGAAATTGCGGCCGGCAACAACGACCTGTCGCGCCGTACCGAACAGCAGGCCGCGAATCTGGAAGAGACCGCCGCGTCGATGGAGGAACTGACCTCCACCGTGCGCCAGAACGCCGAGCACGCGCGCCAGGCCAACCAGCTGGCGATCGGCGCGCACGGCGTGGCCTCGCAGGGCGGTGAAGTGGTCGGCCAGGTGGTGGCGACCATGGGCGCAATCGAGACGTCCTCGCGGCAGATCGCCGCGATCATCAGCGTCATCGATGGCATCGCCTTCCAGACCAACATCCTGGCCTTGAACGCGGCGGTGGAAGCGGCACGTGCCGGCGAACAGGGTCGCGGCTTCGCAGTGGTCGCCAGCGAGGTGCGCACGCTGGCGCAGCGTTCGGCGGCGGCGGCCAAGGAGATCAAGACGCTGATCGAAGCGTCGGTGGAACAGGTCGGCCACGGCGCGCAGCGCGTGCGCCAGGCCGGTGACACCATGGCCGAGATCGTCGCCTCGGTGCAGCGGGTGACCGACATCATGGCCGAGATTTCCGCCGCCTCGCAGGAACAGAGCGCGGGCATCGAACAGGTCAGCCAGACCGTCATCCAGATGGATGGCACCACCCAGCAGAACGCCGCGCTGGTGGAAGAAGCGAGTGCCGCAGCGCGCAGCCTCGAGCAGCAGGCCGACCGCTTGATTGAAGCGGTGGATGTGTTTGATCTGTCGAGTGCGGCGACCACCAGGGATGCCTTCGCGCGCGCGGCATGACGGTGTTGCATTGGTAGCGCCCGACCGTTGGTCGGGCGACGACGCGAAGCGGCGCGCATCCGTGCGGACCAACGGTCCGCACCCACCAAGCCTCAACGCAGGTAATCGCCCTTCGCCATCCCCTCGCCCAGGTGGTCCAGGAACGAGCTGATGCGCGCCGACACCGCGGTGTTGCGGTAGTACACCGCGTGGATCGGCTGGTACACATCCAGCGTCTGCGAGGCCAGCACCGGCACCAGGGTGCCGGCGGCGCGGTCGCGGTCGGTGACGAAGTCGGACAGGCAGGTGATGCCCACGCCTTCCACCGCCAGCCGGCGCAGGGTCTCGCCGCTGGAGACGGCGATATCCGGGCGCACCAGCAGCTGCCCGTCGGCATCGCCCGGCAGCGGCCAGCGGTTCAGTGATTCCGGTTCGTTGAAACTCAACAGCGTGTGCTGGCCCAGCGCGGCCACGCTGGCCGGTTCGCCGTGCGCGGCCAGATAGGCCGGGCTGGCCACCAGCTGCAGCCGGCAGCGCCCCAGCGAGCGCGCGTGCAGGGTGGAATCGGCCAGCGGGCCGATGCGGATGGCCAGGTCGGTGCGCCGCTCCAGCAGGTCGATGTAGCGCTCGGAACTGTTCAGTTCCAGCTGCACCTCCGGGTAGCGCGCGCGGTAGCTGGCCACCAGCGGCGCGATCACGTGCAGCACGAAGGGCATGGCTGCATCCACGCGCAGCCGCCCGGCCGGGCGCTCGCGGCGGGCCGCCATCTGTTCCTCGGCCGATTCCACCGCATCGATGATCGCCCGCGCGTGGCGCAGGTAGGCCTCGCCCTCGGCGGTCAGGTGCAGGCGGCGGGTGGTGCGGGTCAGCAGGGTGGTGCCCAGCTTCTCCTCCAGCCGGCCCAGCGCGCGGCTGACGCCCGAAGGGGTCTGCCCCAGCTGCTCGGCGGCGGCGCTGATCGAGCCGCTGTCGATGACGGCCAGGAAGGCCTGCATTTCATCAAGGGTGGTCTTCATGGCGCCATTATTGACCACCAGGCAAGAGTGATTGGCGTGAAGACCGGTTTTTCGGCAAAGGTGCGCCGCGCACACTGCGCGCCTTCCTTCCCTCCGGAGCCTGCCATGACCCGTGGCATTCCCCTCGCCCTGCTGGCGCTGACCCTCGGCGCCTTCGCCATCGGCACCACCGAGTTCGTCATCGTCGGCCTCATTCCGACCATCGCCGCCGACCTGCATGTCAGCCTGCCCTCGGCCGGCCTGCTGGTCTCGTTGTATGCCCTGGGCGTGGCCATCGGCGCGCCGGTGCTGACCGCACTGACCGGCCGCGTGCCGCGCAAGCAGCTGCTGGTCGCGCTGATGCTGATGTTTACCCTCGGCAATGTCATCGCCTGGATGGCACCGGGCTACACCTCGCTGATCGTCGCCCGCATCCTCACCGGCCTGGCCCATGGCGTGTTCTTCTCCATCGGCTCGATCATCGCCACCGCAGTGGTGCCGAAGGAAAAGGCCGCCAGCGCGATCGCCATCATGTTCACCGGCCTGACCGTGGCGCTGGTGACAGGCGTGCCGCTGGGCACCTTCATCGGCCAGCACCTGGGCTGGCGTGCGACCTTCCTGGCCGTGGCCGGGCTGGGCGTGGTGGCCCTGCTGGGTGCGCTGCTGTTCGTGCCGCGCAACGTGCCGCAGAGCGCGCCGGCCAGCTTCCGTCAGCAGCTGGCCGTGCTGGCCCAGCCGCGCCTGCTGCTGGTCTACGCGATGACCGCGCTGGGCTACGGCGGTACGTTCCTGGCCTTCACCTACCTGGCGCCGATCCTGCAGGACGTCACCGGTTTCTCGGCCAACGCGGTCAGCCTGGTGCTGCTGGTGTACGGCGTGTCGGTGGCGATCGGCAACCTGTGGGGCGGCCGCCTGGCCGACCGCCTGGGCCCGGTGCCGGCGCTGAAGCGCATCTTCGCGCTGCTGGCCATCGTGCTGTTCGTGCTGACCTTCACCGCCTACAACACCTGGCTGATGCTGCTGACCGTGCTGGCCTTGGGCGCGGTGGCCTTCGGCAACGTACCGGGCCTGCAGGTGTACGTGGTCAAGCAGGCGCAGCGCTATGCGCCGCAGGCCACTGATGTGGCCTCGGGCCTGAACATCGCCGCGTTCAACATCGGCATCGCGCTGGGCGCCTCGCTGGGCGGCCTGGTGGTGGAGCACATCGGCCTGATGCACACGCCGTGGCTGGGCGCGCTGGTCGTCGTGCTGGCCTACGCATTGACCGTGCTCAGCGGCCGCCTGGACCGCCGCGATGGCGTCGACCACCGGGCCGACGGCATCGCCGTCACCGCCCACTGACCGGCAACGCAATGCACCGTTGCCGGCATGCACACGGTCCCTGACCTACCCTTCCTGTTCACTCCTTTCCCCCCGTTGGAGCTTCCCATGACTGTACCCGCCTTTGGTCTTGGCACCTTCCGCCTGAAAGACCAGACCCTGATCGATTCCGTCCGCAATGCGCTGGACGTCGGTTACCGCGCCATTGATACCGCGCAGATCTACGGCAACGAAGCCGAGGTCGGCCAGGCCATCGCCGAATCCGGCGTGCCGCGCGATGAC
Organism: Stenotrophomonas sp. STEN087; assembly: GCF_056759115.1. NCBI lineage: Bacteria > Pseudomonadati > Pseudomonadota > Gammaproteobacteria > Lysobacterales > Lysobacteraceae > Stenotrophomonas > Stenotrophomonas sp. STEN087. Next base: position 9,660 of record NZ_JBRRCR010000010.1, read on the forward strand.
ATCTACCTGACCACCAAGGTGTGGATCACCGAGTTCAAGCGCGATGCGCTGCTGGCCAGCCTGCGCACCAGCCTGGAAAAACTGCGCACCGACCATGTCGAGCTGACCCTGATCCACTGGCCCTCGCCGAATGACCAGGTGGACGTGCCGATGGAGGAATACCTGCCGGCGCTGGCCGAGGCCAAGGCACAGGGCCTGACCCGCGAGATCGGCATCTCCAACTTCACCATCGCGCAGACCCGCAAGGCGATCGAGATCCTCGGTGCCGATGCCATCGCCACCAACCAGATCGAGATCCACCCGTACCTGCAGAACCGTCTGCTGGTGAAGTTCCTGCAGGACAACGGCATCCGCATCACCGCCTACATGAGCCTGGCCTACGGCGAAGTGCTGAAGGATCCGGTGATCCAGGCCATCGCCGGCCGCCACCAGGCCACCCCGGCACAGGTCGCACTGGCCTGGGCGCTGCAGCAGGACTTTGCGGTCATCCCGTCGTCGACCAAGCGCGAGAACCTGGCCGGCAACCTGGAAGCGGCGGCGATCCGCCTGACCGACGACGACATGGCGCAGATCGCCAAGCTTGATCGTGGCCAGCGTCTGGCCAACCCGGAAGGCATCGCGCCGGCCTGGGATTGAGGAACGGCCGCCGGGCATGGCCCGGCGCTACCGTGGGAAACCTACGCCGGGCCATGCCCGGCGGATCCATCAGGCCTGCAGCAGCCAGCCGCGCATCGCCGCGCTCACGTCGTCCGGCTTTTCCATCGGCGCCAAGTGCCCGCAGTCGGGCACCACCACCAGCTGCGAATGCGGCACCAGCGCGTGCATTTCCTCGCTCACCGCCAGCGGCGTGATGCGGTCGTTCGCACCGCAGATGATCAGCAGCGGATCGCGGTACGCGGCCAGCACCTCGTGCCCATCGCGGCGTTCCAGCCCGCTCTGCCGCATGAATACTTCCGCGCCCAACCGTGCGGTCATGTCGCGCACGCGCTGCACCAGCACGTAGTCGTCCAGCCGCGACGCATCGATGTAGCTGCGCATCAGCGCATCACCAAAACCATGGAACTTGCCGGGCAGGCGCACGCTGGCACGCTGGCTGCGGCGCTGCTCGGCGCGCTCGGGGGAATCAGCGTGGATCGAGGTGTCGACCAGCGCCAGCTGCAGCACGCGCTCGGGCGCGGTGCGCAGGATCTGCTGGGCGACGAAGCCGCCCAGCGAGAAACCGGCCAGGGCGAAGCGCTCGGGCGCCTGCGCCAGCACATCGTCGGCCACGGCCTGCAGGGTCTCGCCGCGGGTCTGGTCGCCCACGGTGCAATCGGCGATATCGGCCAGGTCGGCCAGCTGCGCGCGCCACAGCTCGGCGTCGTTGAGCAGGCCGGGGAGCAGCAGCAGGGGGATGCGATCGGTCATGGGGGTATTGTCGCGCGGCAGGGTGGGTCCGGCCATGCCGCAACGGGCGATTGCGTTGTAGAGTCGAGCCATGGCAGACCCCTACAACAGCGGCACCCCCTCCCCTCCGGCCCTGCGCTTCGAGGATTCCCTGGTCACCACCGCCTTCGAGCTGCCCGGCTACCGCGTGGCCCGCAACCTGGGCGTGGTGCGCGGCATCACCGTGCGCTCGCGCTCGATCGTCGGCAACTTCCTCGGCGGCATCCAGACGATCTTCGGCGGCAACATCACCATCTACACCGAGCTGTGCGAGCAGGCCCGCGAGGAAACCTACCGCGACATGGTCAAGCACGCGCGGCAGCTGGGTGCCAACGCCATCATCGGCATGCGCTACGACGCCACCGACGTGATGACCGGGCTGACCGAGGTGCTGTGCTATGGCACGGCGGTGGTGGTGGAGCCGCTGCGCTGATCTGGCCGTAGAGTCGAGCTTGCTCGACTGCCGTGCGCAGAGCAGTCGAGCATGGCTCGACTCTACAAGTCCGGTGCAGGCACTTCGACCTGCTGCACCGGCAGGGTCACCATCATCACGGTCGGGTCGTCCGGGTCCAGCCGGGTCTTGAAGCCCAGGCTCTGGCACATCGCCAGCATGGTGCTGTTCTCGCGCAGCACCTGGCCCTCCACCACGTCCAGCCCCAGCCACTTGGCGTACTCGATCATGATCGCCATCAGGCGCCAGCCGATGCCGTGGCCCTTCAGGTCCGAGCGGATCAGGATGCCGTACTCACCGCGATGGTAGTCGGCGTCGGCATGCAGGCGCACCGCACCGAGCATGTCGCCGTTGCGCGGGTCGATGGCCACCAGCGCGATCGAGCGCGCGTAGTCGAGCTGGGTCAGGCGCGCGATGAACTCGTGGCTGAAGTGCTTCACCGACTGGAAGAAGCGCAGGCGCAGGTCTTCATCGCTGACGCGGGCGAAGAACGCGCGGAACAGCGCATCGTCCTCCGGCCGCACCGGGCGCACGAAGGCGCGGCCGCCATCGGACAGTTCGAGGGTGCGCTCCCACTCCTTCGGGTACGGGAACACCGAGAAACGCGGGTGGCCGCGGCCCTTGTGCAGGATGCGCGACGGCGCGATGGCCACGCGCGCATCGAGGGCGAGGATGCCCTTGCCATCCACCAGCAGCGGGTTGATGTCCAGCGTGCGCACTTCGGGGATGTCGGCCGCCAGCTGCGCCAGCTTCACCAGGGCCAGCGCCAGCGCGCGCTCGTCGGCGGCCGGCACATCGCCATAGGCCTTGAGGATGCGCGAGGCACGGGTCTGGCCGATCAGTTCGTGGGCCAGGCGCAGGTCCAGCGGTGGCAGCGCCAGCGCCTTGTCGTTGATGACTTCCACCGCGGTGCCGCCGCGGCCGACCACGATCACCGGGCCGAACGTGGCGTCATCGGCGATGCCGACGATGATCTCGCGCGCCTTCGGGCGGATGATGGTCGGCTGCACCAGCAGGCCGTCGATGCGCGCATCCGGGCGGAGCTGGCGGGCGCGTTCGAGGATGGCGTTGGCCGCGCTCTGCACCGCCGGCAACGTCGCCAGGTTCAGGCGCACGCCATCCACTTCGGACTTGTGCGGGATATCCGGCGACAGGATCTTCAGCGCGACCGTGGCACCGCGCTCCAGCAGCGGCTGCGCCAGGTCCATCGCTTCGTGCGCGTCGCGGGCATGCATCACCGGCGCCGACGGAATGCCGTAGGCCTTGAGCAGATCGTGGGTGGCCAGCGGATCCAGCCACTGCTGGCCATTGGCCAGCGCGGCGTCGACCAGCGCACGCGCACGCGCGGTATCCACGCTGAAATCCTGCGGCAGGCTGGGCGGCGTTTCCATCAGCGCGTTCTGTGCCTCGCGGTAGCGCACCAGATGCTGGAAGCCGCGCACGGCTTCGGCTTCGGTGGGATAGGTCGGCACGCGCGCCGCGTTGAGCGTGGCGGTGGCCTGGTCATCATTGCCCAGCCATACCGCGAACACCGGCTTGTCGCGGTGGTGGCGCGGGCGCAGGCCGAGCGTGCGGGTCAGCGCCTGCGCGGCATCGGCCGAAGAAGTGAACGCAGTGGGCACGTTGACCACCATCACCGCATCGTTCTCGTTGTCGGCCAGCAGCGCCTCGATGGCAGCCGCGTAGCGATCACCATCGGCGTCGACCACGATGTCGACCGGGTTGCTGCGCGACCAGCCCTGCGGCAGCACTTTGTCCAGCGTTTCCACCGTGCTGTCGGACAGCTGCGCAAGGGTGCCACGCAGCGCGACCAGCTGGTCCACGGCCAGGCGGCCGACGCCACCGCCATTGCTGAGCACGGCCAGGCGGCGGCCGGGGAAAGTGCCCAAGCGGCCCAAGGTCTCCGCTGCGGTGAACAGTTCGTCCAGTGCATTCACGCGCAGCAGGCCGGCGCGGTTGAAAGCGGCGCCGTAGACATCATCGGCGCGGGCAAGCGCCTGCACGTGGGTGTCGACGCTGCCGGGCTGCACGCGCTCGGCGCGACCGGATTTGACCACCACCACGGGCTTGGCGCGCGCGGCGGCACGCGCGGCCGACATGAACTTGCGCGCGTCCTTGATGTGTTCGACGTAGAGCAGGATGGCGCGAGTGCGGTAGTCGGTGGCGAAGTAATCGAGCAGGTCGCCGAAGTCGACGTCCATGGTGTCGCCCAGCGAAACCACCGCAGAAAAGCCCACCGAGCGTGCCACGCCCCACTCCACCAGCGCGGCGGCAATCGCCGAGGATTCGGAGATCAGCGCGAGGTCACCGGCCTGCGGGAAGTGCGCGGCGATGCTGGCATTGAGCCGCGCATGCGGCGCGATGACGCCCAGGCAGTGCGGGCCAAGGATGCGCAGGCCGTGCTTGCGCGCCACCGTTTCCACCTGTTCGGACAGCGATCCCGGGCCTTCGCCGAGGTGCGCGGTGAGGATGATCGCCGCCTGCACGCCGCGCTCGGCGGCGGTACGCACCACCTGCGGCACGATCGCTGCGGGGGCGGTGATGACCACCAGGTCGGGCACCCAGTCGAGGTCGTTCAGCCGCTTGACCGTGCGGATGCCGTCGATCGCGGCGTGGCGCGGGTTGATCCACGCCACCTTGCCGGGAAAGCCGGTGCCACGCAGGTTGCGCATCACCGCACGGCCGGCGGAGCGCTCACGTGGGCTGCCGCCGATCACCGCGACCGACTGCGGACGGAACACGGACTGCAGGTGGTAGGTACTCATGCGCCTACGGTACACGGACTGGCGCTGCAGCGGCATGATCGTGCGCAGGCACACCGGCACACCGCATCCACGCATGGCGTGGATCTACTACGGGTAGATCCACGCCATGCGTGGATGACGGCCCGGTTACAGCAGGGTGCCGTGCAGGATGAGGGCGGCGATGCTGAAGTAGATCACCAGGCCGGTCACGTCCACGAGGGTGGCCACGAACGGTGCCGAGGCACTGGCCGGGTCGAAGCCCAGGCGCTTGAGGATGAAGGGCAGCATCGAGCCGGACAGCGAGCCGAACGTGACGATGCCCACCAGGGCCGCGCCGATGGTGATGGCCAGCAGGATCCAGTGCTCGCCGTAGTCGTGCAGGCCGCCCAGCTGCCAGATGACGATGCGCACGATGGCCAGGCAGCCGAGGATGGCGCCCAGCACCATGCCGGTCGGCACTTCGCGCAGCGCCACCTTCCACCAGTCGCTCAAGCGCAGCTCGCGCAGGGCCAGGCTGCGGATCAGCAACGAAGTGGCCTGCGAACCGGAGTTGCCGCCCGAGCTCATGATGAGCGGAATGAACAGGGTCAGCACCACCGCGCGTGCCAGCTCGTCCTCGTAGTGCTGCATCGCGCTGGCGGTGAGCATCTCGCCGAGGAACAGCACGCTCAGCCAGCCGGCGCGCTTGCGCAGCATCTCGAAGAAACCGATCTGCATGTACGGCTTGTCCAGCGCTTCCATGCCGCCGAACTTGTGCGCATCCTCGGTCGATTCCTCGATGAGCGCATCGAGCACGTCGTCGACGGTGACGATGCCCAGCAGGTGCTGCTGCGCGTCCACCACCGGAATGGCCAGCAGGTCGTGGCGGCGGATCAGCCGCGCCACTTCTTCCTGATCCAGCAAAGCATCGACGGTGACCGGCGGATTGACCTGGGCCACGTCGAGGATCGATTCCTCCGGCAGGCCGGTGATCAGCCGGCGCATGGTCACCACCTGCTGCAGCTGCTGGCTGGCCGGATCGAGCACGTAGATCGCGTACACGGTCTCGCGGGTGCGCTCGACCTGGCGGATGTGCTGCAGGGTCTGAGCCACCGTCCAGGTAGCGGGCACGGCGACGAACTCGGTGGTCATCAGCGCGCCGGCGGTGTTTGCCGGGTAGCTCAGCAGCGTCTGGATGGCCTGGCGGGCATCGCTGCCCAGCAGCGGGATCAGCCGCGCGCGTTCTTCCTCGTCCAGCTCGTGGACGATGTCGGTGGCGCGGTCATCGGCCATCAGCCCCAGCAGCGCGGCGGCGCGGGCCGGCGGCAATGCGGCCACCAGCTCGCCACTGCGGTGCAGTTCGGGCGCTTCGAGCATCTTCACCGCGCGCGGCAGCGACAGCGCGGCCAGCGTTTCGGCGGCGCGCTCCAGGTCGAGCGTGTTGAGGAACTCCACCGCGTCGGCGGTGTTGTAGCTGGCCAGGGGTGCGGCGAGGGCAGCGGCGTCGGCCACCGGGCGCAGCAATTGCTTCTGGTTCATGGGCTTGCCTTGTGGGGATGCGACCTCGCGCAACGCCAACGCAGGCAAACCGACCCGATATCAGGCGGTAGCCATCGCTGGCGTCGAACGAGGTCGACTTCTACTGTCGCTGGACATGGGTTGGGGACTCCGGATGGGTGTACTGCCTGACACGCTCGACGACGGCGCGACCGGCAGCGGCGGGCAGTCTGGACCTGCCGGCACGCCTGGTCAACCCTGGCCCGGGCTCGCAGTCAGGTGCCCGTGGGGTCAGAGCCCTTTGCGGCGAAAAGGGATCTGACCCCGGCCTTCCGTGGCCGTTGTCGTTCGTGCACAGGCGGGCGCGCATAATGATGGGGTGGCCTGCACGGCCGCGCTCCCCCAGCCGCACGCACGCAGCAAAGGCCCCCGCGATGACCAGGAATTCCCATGCATAGCGGTGGTCTGGAACTGGCGCTGGTGCTGCTGCTGGCCGCGGTGATCGCGGTGCCGGTGTTCAAGAAGTTCGGCTTCGGCGCAGTGCTGGGCTACCTCGCCGCTGGCGTGGTGCTGGGTCCGGACGGACTGGGCTTCGTGCAGGATGCCGATCGCATCCTTGGCGCGGCCGAGATCGGCGTGGTGATGCTGCTGTTCGTCATCGGCCTGGAGCTGTCGCCTGCACGCCTGAAGGTGATGCGGCGCTCAGTGTTCGGCGCGGGTGCGGCGCAGGTGGCGCTGTCCGGCCTGCTGCTGGGTGGCCTGCTGCTGCTCGATCATTTCCAGTGGAAGAGCGCGCTGGTGGTTGGCATCGCGCTGGCGCTGTCCTCCACCGCGGTGGGCCTGCAGCTGCTGTCCGAACACAAAGCGATCAACAGCGACCATGGCCGGCTGGGCTTTGCCATCCTGCTGTTCCAGGACCTGATCGCGATCCCGCTGCTGGCTGCCATCCCGCTGCTGGGCGGGGCGAAGAACGAGACGCTGCGCTGGGAAGACGCGGCCGTGGCGCTGGGTGCGCTGGCGGTGGTGATCCTGTGCGGGCGCCCGGTCCTGCGCAAGGTGTTCGGTATCATCGCCCGCACCCGCAGCCCGGAAGTCTTCACCGCCACTGCGCTGCTGGTGGTGCTGGGCACCGCGTGGTTCATGCAGGAAGCCGGCCTCAGCCCGAGCCTGGGCGCGTTCCTGGCCGGCGTGCTGTTGTCCGATTCGGAGTTCCGCCACGAGCTGGAAGCGCAGATCGAGCCGTTCAAGGGCCTGCTGCTGGGCCTGTTCTTCATCGCCGTGGGCATGGGCATCGACCTCGACCGCATCGCTGCCGAGCCGTGGCTGATCGCCGCGGGCGTGGCCGCGTTGCTGGTGGTGAAGTTCAGCCTGCTGTACCTGATCGGCCGCATCGCCAAGCTGGGGTCGCGGCAGTCGCTGCTGCTGGGCAGCGTGCTGTGGCTGGGCGGCGAGTTCGCCTTCGTGGTGTTCAACGAAGCGCAGCGCGCGCACCTGCTGGGTGATGCCAACCATGACCGGCTGGTGGCGATCGTCGGCCTGTCGATGGCGATCACGCCGCTGCTGATGCTGGTGCTGCTGAAGCTGCTGGGCCGGGAAAAGCCGGCGCCGCGCGATGCCGCACCGGCCGACAAGGTGGCCCCGGACAACCAGCCCAAGGTGCTGATCGCCGGCATGGGCCGCTTCGGCCAGGTGATCGCGCGCCTGCTGACCGCGCAGAAGGTGCCGTTCGTGGCACTGGAAGCGAACCCGGACACCGTGGCCGACCTGCGCCGCTTCGGCAACCAGCTCTACTACGGCGACCCGACCCGGCCGGAGATGCTGCGCGCCGCGGGCGGCGAGCATATCGACGTGTTCGTGATCACCGTGGACGATCCGGAAACCAACCTGCGCGCGGTGCGCATGGTGCGCCGCCTGTACCCGGACGCGAGGGTGCTGGCGCGCGCACGCAACCGCCAGCACGCGTGGCGGTTGATGGACATGTCGGCCGAGCCGTTCCGCGAGGTGTTTGGTACCAGCCTGGAAATGAGCGGGCGCGTGCTGACCGCGCTGGGCGTGGCCGCGGACGTGGCGCAGCGCCATGTGCAGCGGTTCCGCGAGCATGACGAACAGCTGCTGCGCGACCAGTACCTGGTCTACGACGACGAAGCCGCGGTGATCCAGACCTCGCGCGATGCGCGCAATGACCTGATGCATCTGTTCGAGGCCGACGCCGATAGCGAGTAGATCCACGCCATGCGTGGATGACGTGCCCGGAAAGCGGGTAGATCCACGCCATGCGTGGATGATCGTGCATGTCGCCATGCAGGGGTCAGAGCCCTTTCCGTTGGAAAGGGATCCGCCCCCGGCACTCAGCCGTTGTCGCGCAGGAACCGGGCCATCGAGGATACGCCCGGCACGCGCGGTTCGAATTCGCCGGCCACGTCGATGAAGCCGCGCATGACCGCGATCTCGCGCGGGCTGCGGTTGAGGCTGTCGCGTACTTCCGGATCGGCACCGGCGCGCAGCAGGCGCTGCACCAGCAGCGGCAGCCCGTGCAGGGCCGCCAGGTGCAGCGGGCCGAAGCCGCGCGGGTCACGCACGTCCAGGCTCACGTCCTCATCCAGCAGGCGCTCCACTGCAGCCATCACCACCTGCTCGTCGCAGGCGGTGCCGGGCTCGGCGCGTGCACCCAGCAGCAGCAGCAACGGCGTGACCGAACCGGCCGCGGCCAGGTCGGGCTCGGCGCCGGCCAGCAGCAGCGTATCCAGCAGGGCCAGCAGGCGCGAACGGTCGCGGGCGCTGAAGCCGTACAGCGCCGCGCAGTGCAGCGGGCCCAGCTGCTGCGCATCGCCGGCGTGCACATCGGCACCGGCGGTGAGCAGGCGCGCGACGATGTCCGGCAGGCCCAGCGCCGAGGCCAGCATCAGCACGGTCACTCCGCCCGGCAGGCGGTGTTCCAGCTGGGCGCCGGCATCGAGCAGGGCCGAGACGATATCCACCTGGCGCATACTGACCGCCGCCGACAGCGGGGTCGCGCCACTGGCCGCGCCGTGCTGCGGATCGGCGCCACGCGCCAGCAGCAGGTCGACCACCGCCAGATGGCCACCGCCGGCCGCACGCAGCAGCGCGGTGCAGCCCTGCGCATCGACGGCGTCGATGGCAAAGCCCAGGTCGTTCAAGCGGCGCACGGCATCGACGTCGCCGGCCATGGCCGCAGCCGGCAGATCGCTTTCGCGCAGGGTGCGGCGCGGCAGCGGCCACACCCGCCAATCCAGCCAGTCGGCCAGGTCGCGGCGGCCGATCGACAGCGCCACGCCCAGCGGGGTCTGGCCATCGGCGGCACGCGCTTCCGGCGATGCACCGTGCTGCACCAGCAGCTTCAGCGCGCCTTCGCGGGCCAGCGCGGTGGCCAGGTGCAGGGCGGTCATGCCGTGGCTGTCGCGGGCTTCGCGATCGACACCGGCATTGAGCAGGGCCTGCTGCAGGCGCAGCCAGCCCAGGCGCACCGCCAGCGACAGCGGCGGATCACCGGCCGGCGAAGCAGCGAATGGATCGGCGCCGCGTTCAAGCAGTTCCAGCGCCAGCTGTTCCAGGCCGCGCGCAGCCTGGTCGTGCTGCGCGCAGGCGGCAAGGAAGCGCGCCAGGCCACCGCGGCCGGCCGGCGACAGGCCACGCTGCAGCATCACCTGCAGCGCCGGCACCGCGTCGATGCCACGCGACAGCAGGGCGAACATCGGGGTATCGGCACAGGCATCGCGCACGTACGCGTCGGCGCCATGGCCCAGCAGCCAGTCGACCGCACGCGGTTCCAGCGCCAGTTCCGGGTCCAGCAGCAGGCCGCCCAGCTCTTCCGGCTGGCACAGCTTGGCCAGCGCGGCCATGCCTTCGGTATTGCCGAAGCCCAGCGCTTCGCGCAGCAGGGTCAGCGGCGGACGGTCGGGCAGCAGGCCGCTGGCGCTCGCGGCTTCACCGCGTTCGGCCAGGCCATCGCTGACCGCAGCCGGCAGCGGGTAGGACGGGTCCAGCAGGGCCACGATCGCCCAGCGCCCGGCTTCGGCGGCGTAGTCCACCGCACGACGGCCGAGCGGATCGCTGGCATCGGCAGCGATGCCCAGGTCGACCAGGCGCTTGACCAGCAGCGGCGAGACATCCTCGGCCATCGCAGCGAGCAGCACGGCGTTGCGGCCTTCACCATCGACCGCTATGAGGTCGGGCTTGTGCGGCAGCAGGTGCTCGATGACGGCGGCGCGACCGGCGCGCGCGGCTTCCAGCCACGGCGTGCGGCCCAGCGCATCGCGCGCTTCCAGGTTGGCGCCAGCACCCAGCAGCACGCCGATGATCTCGACATGGCCGGCCAGGGCGGCTTCGTGCAGTGCACTGCGACGCTGGCGGTCGCGCGCATCGGCGCGCGCCTTGTGCTTGAGCAGCAGCTGCACGCCGGCCGGATCGTCGTCCTCGGTGGCGGCGGCGGCCAGCAGCACGGGAGTGCCTTCGCTGGGTTCGCTGCGCGCACCGCGTTCGAGCAGGAAGCGGGCCAGGCGCCAGTTGCCGACCTGGCAGGCCACCGCCAGCGGCGACCAGCCTTCGGTGTTGAGCGCATCCACCTCGGCGGCGGCATCGCGCAGCAGCGCGGCCACGCCCGGGTCGGAACTGCGCGCGGCGTGGTGCAGCGGGGTATTCCCATCGCTGTCCATGGCGCGCGAATCGGCGCCGTTGGCCAGCAGGGTCATCACCGCTTCGGGGCGGCCATGCCAGCTGTCTCGGGTCGCGGCCAGCAGCGGGGTCATGCCACGGTGCGGGGCATTCACGTCAACGCCGCGACCGATCAGCTCGCGCAGCAGGCGCAGATCGGGCAGCACGGCGGCGAGCACGGCCAGGCTGCGCTGGTCGCGCCAGTTCGGGTCCGGCAGCGCGTGCGGATCGGCACCAGCCTGCAGCAGCTGCAGCGCGCGGTCGATGCGGCCGTGGCGCGCGGCTTCGTACAGCGCCGGGGTCAGTTCCTGCGGTGCCATCGCTTCCAGCGGCGTGCTTTCGGCGGCAGCGTTGAACAGGGCTTCGGCATCGCCGCTGGGCAGGTCCTGGGCGGTGCTGCGCAGGCTGACCATCGGTGCCGGCGCCACCCGCTGCAGCAGCAGGTGCAGGACCGGCGACAGTACCAGCGTGGCCAGTGCGGCGGGCCAACCGGCGCCTTCCGGCAACAGGCCCGGCCACGCCGGCAGCACGATCAGCGCAGCCAGGGCAACCACGATCGCCGCCACCAGCAGGCCACGCCAGGCGGTCAGGTCACGCCCGGCCAGGGCATGCCAATGCTGGGCGAGGCTGCCATCGAGGCGTTCGACATCGTTCCACAACGGCCAGGTGCGCCACGCGGCCAGCAGGCCGGCACTGACCAGCACGCTCAGGCCGAGCACGGCGGCCAGGCTGCCGCTGTCACGCAGCGCCGCCAGCGGCCACGCCAGCAGCAGCGCCAGGCCTGCCGGGGCCGCAGCCCACAGCACTGCCAGCGCCGGCAGCTCCTGCCGCGCGATCAGCTGTGGAGCCTGCAGCGTGCGGCTGCGCCGCCACCACGACACGCCCAGCGCGAACGCCGGCTGCGCCAGTGCGGCAAGCACGGCACCGGGCAGCCCGCCCACGACCGAGGCCAGCGCCAGCACGGCGCCGAGGACGAAGGCGATCGACAGTGCGCGTGGGCGCGACAGCTCAGTCATAGTGGCGCCGCATCATGCTGGTCACCGACGGCGGCACCTGCAGGTAGAAACCCCGCTCGGTCAGCTCGCTGCGGACCTTGTCCGGGTCGGCCTGGGCCAGACGGCGCTGCGTATCCAGGGTCACTTCGAGGACGAACGACAGCGCACCCAGCGAGGTGACCAGCGGCGCAGGCAGCGCGCTGAAATCATCACGACGGGCGAGATAGACGTAGGTGTCCGGCTTGAGTTGGCTTTTATAGACGTAGGCGTGCATGTCCGCGGGACGATAACCCGGGAAGAGCCATGATTGTGTCGGAAAGCCGACACCGGGGAAAGCCGTCAAGCGACGATGGCGGCGCGATCGACGGCGTTTCCCGCGTGGGGTTCAGCAATGTGGCGGCGGCGTTCAGCCTGCCGCCACCGGCCTCAGTTGGCCGCGACCTCTTCGGTCAGCTGCGGATCGAAGGTGGGCGCCTGCAGCCAGCGCACCACGTCGCCGCCCAGCGCATCGGCAATCTGCTCCAGCGTGGTGCAGGCGCGGAAGGTGAACGGCCGGTTGGTCGAGCGCTTCAGGGTGAAGTTGCCGACCACCTTCCCGTCCTCCTTCAGCTCGCCATAGATGCGGCCCCACTTCGGCCCGGAAATGGCACCGCCGCCCGCAGCGTGCGCCTTGGTCACCACCAGGTGCAGGTTGCGGCCGGCGCCGTCCTCGCTGTCACCCACCACCACCGCGCCATCGGCATGTCGCACGATGCTCTGGCTGAGGTACTGGCCGAAGTGGCATTCGTCGCGGATCAGTTCGCCACCCACGCCCTCGCGGTACGGCACGTCGGCGGTGATGAGGATGGGTGTGCCGGCGGCCTGCGCCTGGAGCGCGGGCACGCACAAAAAAACCGCTGCCAGGGCAGCGGCGTGGATCGACTTCATGGTGTTCCCCCTGTAGACCGCGTCCCCGGCACACCGCCGGGGACTACGGCAATGCTTACTTTACCTTGGCGTAGGTGCCCTTCAACGCCACGCCCGCCAAGATCGCGCCGGCGTAGCACTCGTAATTGGTCGCGCTCTTGAACTCGTTCTTCTTGTAGTAGCTGACGATGTCGACCACGGCATTGGCGCCGCGCGACTTGGCGCCATCCTGCAGGGCGCGCAGCGCCGACAGGGCCACCCAGCGGCAGGCTTCCTCGTCGCTCTTGTTGGCGGCGTTGGTCTTCTTGTTGGTCACGTCCTCGCCCAGGCGCTGCTGCACGCTGACCGGCTGGCCGGCCAGGTAGAAGCGCACGCTGCCGTCGATGCCGGCATCCTTGGCGGCCTGCGAGCTGACCAGCTCGCGCAGGGACTGCTCGACGCGGGTGTCGCGGGCCGAGGCGGTGGTGGTCAGGGCCAGCAGTGCGGTGGCCGTGGCGATCATCAGGGTACGACGCATCGAAACTTCTCCTTGTTCGGGGTGCGGGGTGGAGCGCGGTGTGGGGCGGTGGATCATTCGCTCCAGCGGCGGAACACCAGCGAGGTGTTGATGCCACCGAAGGCGAAATTGTTGCTCATCACGTACTCGGCCTGCAGTTCGCGGCCCTGTCCGGTGATGAAATCGAGCTGGCCGCAACGCGGGTCGACCTCACCCAGGTTGAGGGTGGGGGCGAACCAGCCGGCGCGCATCATCTCGATGCTCATCCAGGCTTCGAACGCGCCACAGGCCCCCAGCATGTGGCCGACGTAGCTCTTCAGCGAGCTGATCGGCATGCGGTTGCCGAAGACCTGGGCGGTGGCCTGGGTCTCGGCGATGTCACCGTGGTCGGTGGCGGTGCCGTGGGCGTTCACGTAATCGATCTGCGACGGCTGCAGGCCGGCATCCTCCAGCGCCAGGCGCATGGCCTGGGCCATGGTGTCGGCGCTGGGCTGGGTGACGTGCTGGCCGTCGCTGTTGGTGCCGTAGCCGACGATCTCGGCGAGGATCGTCGCGCCGCGGGCCTGTGCGTGTTCCAGGTCTTCCAGGATCAGCGTACAGGCGCCCTCGCCCAGCACCAGGCCATCGCGGCCGGCATCGAACGGGCGTGGGGTGGTCTGCGGTGCATCGTTGCGCGTGCTGGTGGCGAACAGGGTGTCGAACACCGCCGCTGCGGTGGCGTCGAGCTGCTCGGCACCACCAGCCACCATCACCGTCTGCTTGCCGCTGCGGATCGCTTCGTAGCCGGCGCCCACGCCCTGGCTGCCCGAGGTGCAGGCGCTGGAAGTGGTGTAGACCCGCCCGGACAGGCCGAAGAACACGCCGATGTTGACCGGCGCGGTATGGCTCATCATCTTCAGGTAGGTGGTTGCGCTGATGCCGTCGGTGGTGAACTCGTGCAGCATGCGGCCGAATTCGCCGGTGGCTTCATGGCTGCCCGAGGACGAGCCGTAGGCCACGCCGGCACGGCCGCTGCGCAGCACCGGGTGCTCGAACAGGCCGGCTTCGCGCAGCGCCACTTCGGTAGCGCGCACCGACATGATGGCGACCTTGCCCATCGAGCGGGTGGTCTTGCGGTTGTAGTTCGGCGGCAGGTCATAGTCCTGCGCCGGTGCGGCCAGCTTGGTGTTCAGGCCGGCGTAGACATCCCATTCGGGCATCGTGCGCACCGCATTGCGGCAGCTGCGCAGGTGCGCCTCGATGGTCGGCCAGTCATGGCCGAGCGGACTGATGGCGGCGGCACCGGTGACCACCACGCGACGATCGGCGGCCATCAGATCATGCCCCCGTTCACCGAGATGACCTGGCGGGTGATGTAGCCGGCCGGCTCGGACAGCAGGAAGGCGACGGTGGCGGCCACTTCCTCCGGACGGCCGACGCGGCCGGCGGGGATCAGCTTCAGCGCATGGTCGACCACTTCTTCGTTCAGCATGTCGGTCTCGATCAGGCCCGGGGCCACGCAGTTGACGGTGATCTGGCGGCTGGCCAGTTCCAGCGCCAGCGCCTTGGTGGCACCGATGATGCCGGCCTTGGCCGCACTGTAGTTGACCTGGCCGCGGTTGCCGGCCACGCCGGACACCGAGGACAGGGTGACGATGCGGCCCGGCTTGCGCCGCCGCACCATCGGCATTATCAGCGGGTGCAGCACGTTGTAGAAGCCATCCAGGTTGGTGTGGATGACCTGGTCCCAGTCGTCCTCGGACAGCGCCGGGAAGGCGCCATCACGGGCGATGCCGGCATTGCAGACCACGCCGTAACAGGCGCCATGCGCTTCCACGTCCGCTTCCAGCGCCGCACGCGCGGCTGCCCGGTCGGCCACGTCGAAGGCCAGCACGCGGGCCTGCTGGCCCAGTGCCTGGATCTCGGCCACCACGGCCTGTGCTTCCTCCACGCGGCTGCGGCAATGCACCACCACGTCGAAGCCGTCGCGCGCGATACGCAGCGCAATGGCCCGGCCGATGCCCCGGCTGGCGCCGGTCACCAGCACGCTTCGATTCCCTGTCATGCCTGTCCACTCTCCAGATATGCCATCGAGTCGGCCGGTTCGAACACCGACACGTTGGCGACCGCCCATTCTTCATCGCCTGCCAGGATCCGGCAGGCGAACATCCCTAGCCCATTGTCACCCAACAGCTCGCAGCGCGCGTGTACGCGCAGCACACTGCCGCTGGGGAAGCTGCTGCGCGGGCTGGTGTAGCGCCGGCTGCCGAGCAGGAAGCCCAGCTGCGGCGGGTTGCCGGCCACGCGGGCACGGCAGCCGGCCCAGGCCGCGATGGCCTGCGCCATGTACTCGATGCCGACCCAGGCCGGCACGCCGCCGTCCTCGATGAACAGCCCCGTGGCGGGCACCACCAGCTCGGCCTCGATGCCGTCCTGGTCCCAGCGCACGATGCGCTCCAGCAGGCACATGTCCTGGCGGTGCGGCACCACGTCTTCGATCGCGAACAGGGGCAGGCTCATGCGGCCACCCGCTGCAGTGCAAGCACGGCATTGCTGCCGCCGAAGGCGAAGGAATTGCTCAGTACGCGCTGCGGCGCCCGTTCCAGGCACGCGCCCGGGGCGACCAGCGGCAACGCCGGCAGGGCCGGATCCGCGCTGCCATCCCACCAGTGCGTGGGCAGCCGGTGGCCGGGATTCTCGGCCAGCAGGATCCAGCACACGGCCGCCTCGATCGCACCGGAGGCGCCGAGGGTGTGGCCGGTCAGCGGCTTGGTCGAGCTGGCCGGCACCGTGGTGCCCAGCACCTGGGCCACGGCCACGCTTTCCATCGCATCGTTGTGGCCGGTGGCGGTGCCGTGCAGGTTCACGTAATCCACGTCGCCTGCATCCCAGCCGGCGCGTTGCAGCGCCTGCTGCAGGGCATCGATCGCCCCCAGGCCCTTCGGGTCGGGCGCGGACATGTGGTGGGCATCGGCCGATTCGCCCCAGCCGGCCAGCTGCACCGGGCCGGCGTCGCGGGTCAGCAGGAACAGCGCGGCACCTTCGCCGATGTTGATGCCACAGCGGTGCTGCGAGAACGGATTGCAGCGCAGCGCGGATACCGACTCGAGCGCGCTGAAGCCGGCCACGGTGAAGCGGCACAGCGAATCGGCACCACCGGCGATGACCGCATCGACGATGCCGGCGCGCAGCATGCGCGCGGCCGACATCAGCGCCTTGGCGCTGGAAGAACAGGCGGTGGACAGCGTCCAGGCCGGGCCCAACGCACCGCTGCGCTGGCGCACGAACTGCGCGGCCGTGCCCATTTCCTGCTGTGAGTAGTCGAAGCCCTGCGGCCACTCACCGGTCTCGGCGCGGGTGCGCAGGGCCTGCTCGGATTCACCGATGCCCGAGGTGCTGGTGCCCAGCACCACCGCCACGCGCGATGCACCGTAACGGGCGATGGCGGCCTGCACCGACGGCGCGATCTGCGCCAGCGCCGCGTCCAGCAGCGCGTTGTTGCGGCCACGCAGGGCCACCGGCAGCTCGTCCAGCGCCGGCAGCGGCGTACGCACTTCGCCCAGCGCCAGGGTCTGGCCCGGCAGCAGGGTGTCGTTGTCGCTGAGGCCGCCCGGTGCGTCGGCAAAGAGGGCTGCGGCCACGGCCGCGCGGCCCTCACCGAGCGCGCAGACCACGCCCAGGTCGTTCAGGTAAATCGCTGCGGTCATTTATCCTGCCCGGCCATGTCGATCGATTCGATGCGCAGGGTGTAGCCCTCGGCGCGGTTGTCCAACTGCACGCTGCCATCGTCCAGGCGCTGCAGCTGCAGCCACACCTGGCCATCGCGCGAGAGGCTGCGCTGGTGGCCATCGTCGGCCACCTGCCAGCCCGCCGGCAGCGCCTTGGCAATCGCTTCGGTCGGCCACAGGGCGAACTGCAGGTCATCCAGCACGCGCTCGGCACGCACCTGCGGCGGCAGCCACGGCGCACGCTGCTGGGTCAGCTGCTGGCCGTCCCACTGCAGGCGCACGCCGGTCTGGCCCATCGCCTGCACGGCCAGCTGCACCTGCTGCGCATCCGCTTCCAGCAGTGCATCGAGATCGCGTTCATGGCTGCCGAAGCGGAAATGCAGCTGCTGCTGCAACGCCAGCGGCGCCGGCAGGCTGGCCGGCGACAGGCGCAGCGGCGGCAGTTCAACCAGCGGGCGCGGCATGCGGCTGGCACAGGCGGCCAGCAGCAGGCACAGCAGCACCGCGCTGAAACGGACGATCAGGCGCTGCACAGCTGCTCCAGCACGCGCATGCGGCGACCGTTGGGGTCGGCCACGTAGGGGTTGTTGGTGTCCCAGGCGTAACCGGCCAGGATGGAGCTGATCATGTCGCGCACTTCCGGCTGCTGGTCGGGGTGGTAGATGATCTTCTGGAAACCGCCTTCGTACCAGCTTTCGACGAAGCGGCGGAAGGTCTTCACGCCGGCGCGCAGCGGAATGGAGAACTCGTTTTCCCAGTCGACGGTTTCACCGGCGTAGCGGCGCTTCAGGCATTCGCTGGCCAGCTGTGCCGACTTGAAGGCGATGGTCACGCCGGAGGAGAACACCGGGTCGAGGAATTCACCGGCGTTGCCCAGCAGCGCGTAGCCCGGGCCCCACAGCGAGCTGACGTTGGCCGAATAGCCGGTGATGCGGCGCACCGGCAGCACGGCCCATTCGGCATTGGCCAGCAGACCGGTCAGGTTCGGGTCCTCGCCGACGATGGCCTGCAGCTTCTGCAGGTCGTCGCCTTCGTAGCGTTCGAAGAACGACGGCTCGGCGACCACGCCCAGCGAGCAGCAGCCGTTGGAGAACGGGATGGTCCAGTACCAGACGTCGATGTGCTCGGGATGGGTGGTGATGAGGATCTTGTTGCGGTCGAAATCCGCTTCGGCCGGAATGTTGTCGCGCACGTGGCAGAAGATCGCGCCGCGCACCGGGAAGTTGGACGGCGATTCCAGGTCCAGCAGGCGCGGCAGCAGGCGCGCGAAACCGGAGGCATCGAGGATGAAGTCGGCTTCGATGCGGTACTCGCTCCCATCGGGACGGCGCACGTTCACCGCCGGGTGCTCGCCGGCTTCCACCGCCAGCACTTCATCGCCGAAGCGCAGGGTGGTGCCCATGCGCTCGGCACCGCGGGCCAGCACGTTGTCGAAGTCGGCGCGCTGCACCTGGTAGGTGGTGCCCCAGCCCGGCGAGAACTTCCTGCGGAAATCGAAGGCAGTACGCGCTTCGCCGTGGACGAAGGCCGCGCCGTTCTTGTGCTGGAAACCGGCTTCCACCACGTCCTGCAGCAGGCCGGCCGCCTCGATGTACTCCATGCTCTGCGGCAGCAGGCTCTCGCCGATCGAGAATCGCGGGAACTGCTGGCGCTCCAGCATCAGCACCTGGCGGCCCTGCTGGCGCAGCATCGCCGCGGCGACCGAGCCGGCCGGGCCGGCGCCGATGATCAGGATTTCAGTACGTTCGACGTCGGTCGGTTGGGCAGTTGCATCCACGGCAGTATTCATCGGTGCGTCCTTGTTGCTCGATCAGGTGGAAAGGAAGGGCGTGCGGTACAGCGCGGTCAGGCCGGCGGCAGGTCGTGCGGCGGCGGGCGGAACAGCGGCGAGATCAGCCAGACCAGGCCGATGCCAAACAGCAGGGTGAGGCCGAACGCGCGCAGCGCCGGCGTCTGCGACAGGCCCAGCAGGCCGAACGACAGCCAGGTGCTGGCCGCGCCCACGCACACCGCCAGCCAGGCACTGGCATCGCCGCGGTGCTCGATCAGGAAGATGCCGTAGTCGATGCCCATGCCCAGCAGCAGCATCAGCGCCAGCACGTTGAACAGCTGCAGCGGCTGGCCGAACAGGCCGAGCAGGCCGAGGGTGAGCGCACCGGCGATCAGGGTCGGAGCGAACACGCGCCAGGCCTGGCGGCGGTAACGCAGCCACAGCGCGCCGAACACCAGCGCGATGCCGACCAGCAGCAGCCCGCCCATCAGCTTGCGGTAGTGGCCCAGCAGCTTGGAGAAGTCGGCCGTGCGGTCGACCCAGCGCACGCCGCGCAGGCCCTCGGCCGCGCCCTGCAGGGTGGCCAGCGCATCGGCACGCGAGAGGTCATCGACCATCACCACGCTGACCATCTGTCCACCCACTGCACCCACCCACAGGTGGCGGAACGGCTTGGAGGCTGGCGAGGCAAGGAAGGCTTCGGCGGTCAGCGGCGACGCCGCGAAGTCCGGCCGCGGCAACGGCTCGCCCACGGCTTCAGAGACCGCCGACAGCACGCCCGGCTCCACCTTCGCGGTCAGCGCGGCATCGGCCTGCTGGCGCGCCGGCGACGGCAACCAGTCGCTGATCGCGCGGTAGCCACCGATGCGCTTGTCACTGGCCAGCGCACGCAGGCGTCCGGTCAGCGCTTCTTCGCGTTCCAGCAGCTGCGCCGCATCGGCGCCCTGCACAAGGTAGAACTGCGCCGGGCTGGGCATGCCCAGCAGCTGGCTGAGGCGGATCTGTTCGGCCATCAGCGCCGGCGGCGAGGACTGCAGGCTGCGCAGGTCGTCGTTGCTCTGCAGGCGCACGATGCCGATGGCCGACAGCGCCAGCGTGGCGACGATGAAGACGGTGACCGGGCGCGTGCCATGCAGGCGCGGGAAGCGTTCCAGGGTGTTGCCCAGCCACTGCGAGAAACGGGTCTGGCGGATCTCGCCACCGTCCAGCCAGGGGAACCAGAAGATCACCGTGAGGAACGCGCCGGCGAGGCCGACGACCGAGAACAGCGCCATCTGCCGCAGGCCCGGGAACGGGGCCAGGCCCAGTGCCAGATAAGCCAGCGCGCTGGTCACCAAGGCCAGCCACAGGCCCGGCAGCAGGTGCTTGAGCAGCTTCCAGCGACGGTCGGCCGGCGCGGCCTGGCGCGACGCGAACCAGTGGATGCCGTAATCCTCGGCCACGCCGACCAGCGACGCGCCGAACACCAGGGTCAGCACGTGCACTTTGCCGAACACCAGCACGGTCACTGCCAGCGCCACGCCGCAGCCGATCAGCAGCGAGGCGGCCACCAGCAGGATCGGCCGCAGCGAACGGAACGCGAGCCAGACCAGCAGCAGCACCGCCGCCAGCGAGCCCCAGCCGATCGTGTTGATTTCCTGGTTGGCCTGCACGGCGGCCGCTTCGGCATGCAGCGGCACGCCGGCATGCAGGATCTCCAGGTCCGCGGCGGCGGCCTTGGCAGCCTGGCCAGCGCGTTCAAGCAGGCCGTCGATATGGCGCTCGCCATCGAGCTGGAAAGCCGAGCCGGGCGTATCGAACTGCAGCGCGGCCCAGTGCTTGCCCTCGGCTTCGAGCAGGCCATCATCGCCCAAGCGCAGGCCGGAGCCCTGTGCCTGCTGCTGCCACCATTGCGGCCACAGCGACAGCGGGTCCTGCCGCCAATCGGTCAGACGCGGTGCACCCATCGGGCCATACAGCGCGCCCAGCGCCTGTTCGGCCAGCGCGCCCGGTTCGGCCTGCTGCAGCTGTTCGCGCTGGGCCGGGGTCAGCAGGCGGTCGCGATACGGCGCGTAGAACGCGCGCGCTTCATCGAACCAGCCTTCGATCGAACCGCTGGGCACCAGCAGACCGTTGTCGGCATCGCTGGCCATGGCCTTGGCGAAGGCGGCCTGCGCGCGCTTGGCGGCGGCGCCATCGGTACTGCCCAGCAGCACCACCACCTGGCGCGAGCTGCCATCGGCGATGCGCCGGGTGACATCACTCAGCAGGCGGTCGTGCGCATCCTGCGGCAGCAGGGCGAGGATGTCGGTGTCGATCCGCGATTCCTGGCTCCACAGGCGCCACTGCTGCGCGCCCATCACCAGCAGCACCAGCAGCCAGGCAATGCCCAGCCAATGCAACCACCGGCGCAGGCGCTCCGACCCCTTCCCTGCGGTGCCAGTCGACATATCAGTCAAAACGGCGCGCCTCGTCGGCGGACAGGCTTGCCGGCGCTTCGCTCAGCGCGACGAACTGGATCTGCGTGCGGTCCTTGTTGGCCTCCACGATCTCCACCTGGCGCACGTAGCGGTCGCCCTGCAGGGTCAGCGATTCGAAGGCCTTGGCCAGCATCGCCGACTTCGGGGTCAGCTTCAGCCGCCAGCCCTGCCCTTCGCGGCTGGCCTGCACGTTGAACTGGCTGGACAGCGCCTGCACGTCGCCACTCATCAGCGCGAACATGATGGCGTTGACCGAGCGCATCGCCGGCTGCTGGCGCGCATCCAGTTCGACGCGGGTGCTGCCATCACGCTGGCGGCTGAGGATGCGGTCAGCGGTGACCACCACTTCGGACGGGAACGGCTTCAGCGTGGTCCAGATCACGCCGTGCTGGCGTGCGACCACGAACTGGCCCTGCGAGCGCAGCGGGTTCTTGAAGCCGCTGACCTGCTTTTCCTGGGTGAACTGGCCACGCAGCACGTCGGGCCGCGCCACTGCCTGGGTGATCGCATCGACGGCGGCATCGGCCGCCTGCACCAGCGGCGCAGCGGCAAGCATCAGCGCGCACAGCAGCGCGCGCGGGAGTACCGTGCGCAGGGACGGGACGAAAGCATTCACGGGGCAGGCACTCCAAGACGCTGCCACAGCACCGGCGGGCACTGGTACAGCATTTCCTTGCTGGCCGCGTCTACCGCGACCTGGATGGTCATCGCACGGGTCAGCACCTGGCCGCTTTCCGCATCGATGATTTCGTATTCGATCTTCAGCCGGTTCTCCCATTCGACGATGCGCGAGACCACGCGCAGCGCCTGGTTGAACAGCAGCGGCCGCACGTACTTCACCCGTGCATCGACCACCGGCCACAGATAGCCCGATTCGAGCATCTGCGGGTAGTCGTAGTCGTAGCGGCTGAGCAGCGCGCAGCGTGCGATCTCGAAGTACTTGAAGTAGTTGCCATGCCAGACCACGTTCATCGGATCGCAGTCATGGAAGGCCGGGGACAGCGAAATCTCGCCGACCAGTTCGATTGCTTCATTCACCGACATACAGCTCCCAGCGTTGCGCGCGGATCTCCACCAGCAGTTCCCGCAGTTCGCGATCCAGCGCGCGGTCTTCTTCGACCAGGGCGATGCGCTGCCCCAGGTCGGCGTACATGTCGGCCAGACTGCCATGCAGCTGCGCGTTCAGGCCAACCCGTTCGCGCAGGGCCAGGCCCTGGCGTGCGGCGATCAGCATCGCGGCCACCACCTGTTCGGTCAGTTCGATCACGCGCAGGCAGTCGCGCGCGGCGATGGTGCCCATGCTGACCTTGTCCTGGTTGTGGCATTCGGTCGAACGCGAGAACACGCTGGCCGGCATGGTCTGCTTCAGCGCCTCGGCGGTCCATGCGGAGACGCTGATCTGCAGCGCCTTCAGGCCATGGTTGATGGCCGCGCGCGGGCCGGTGGCCGCCGACAGGTTGGCCGGCAGGCCGTGGTTGTAGCGGGCATCGACCACCAGCGCCAGCTGCCGGTCGAGCAGGTCGGCGACGTTGGCCACGGTGTTCTTCAGCGTGTCCATCGCCAGTGCGATGTGGCCGCCGTAGAAGTGGCCGCCGTGCAGGATGCGCTCGCCGTCGGCATCGATCAGCGGGTTGTCGTTGGCGCTGTTCAGTTCGGTTTCGATCAGCTGGCGCAGGAACGGCAGGCTGTCTTCCAGCACGCCGATCACGTGCGGCGCGCAGCGCAGCGAGTAGCGGTCCTGCAGGCGCTGTTCGTTGCGCGGCGGGCGCTCGCTGTGCAGGTCGCTGCGCAGGCGCGCGGCGATGCGGCCCTGGCCCGGGTGCGGCTTGGCGGCGAACAGGGTCTCGTCGAAGTGATGCGCGTTGCCGTCGCTGGACAGCACGTTGAACGCGGTCAGGCGGGTGGCCATGCGGGCCAGGTAATCGGCACGCCGCCAGGCCAGGCAGGCCAGGCCGGTCATCACCGCGGTGCCGTTCATGATCGCCAGGCCTTCCTTCGGCCGCAGCTTCAGCGGAACCATGCCGATCTTCGCCAGCACCGGGCCGGCCGGCTGCACCTGGCCTTCGAACAGCACCTCGCGTTCGCCACACAGCACGGCGGCCACGTAGGACAGCGGGGTCAGGTCACCACTGGCGCCCACCGAGCCTTCGGCCGGGATCAGCGGCAGCACGTCGTGCTGCAGCAGGGTGGCCAGGCCTTCCAGCAGCTGCACGCTGACACCGGACATGCCGCGCACCAGCGAGGCCAGGCGCGCGGCCAGCACGGCACGGGTCTCGGCCGGGTCCAGGTAACGGCCCAGGCCGCAGCCATGGTAGGTGTAGAGATGGTGCGGCAGCTCGGCCACCAGCGCCGGCGGAATGTTCACCGTGCACGAATCGCCGTAGCCGGTGGTCACGCCATAGATCACGCCGTCCTCGCGCAGCAGGCGGTCGAGGAAATCGGCGCCGCGCTGGATATGCGCGCGGAAGGCCGGGGCCTCGCTCAGGGCGGCGTCGCACTGGCGCTGGGCCAGGGCAACCACGTCTTCGATGGTCAGCGGTGCATCGCCGAAACGGCACACGGGTACGGCGTCAATCGTCATGAGGAGCCTGGTCCCAGAAGGGGAAGAAGTTGAACCAGTCCAGCGGGGACTGGATGACCTGGAGTTCCAGCCAGCGTGCGAAGCGCTGCGCCTGTTCAGCCAGTGCGGCGTCACGCGAACCACGCGGCAGTACCACGCGGTCGGCAAAGTGTTCGAAGGCCACGCGATAGCCATCGCCTACGTGCAGGCAGGACATCGTGTAGACCGGGCACGCCAGCGCGGACGCCAGCACATAGGCACCGATCGGGAACGGCGCACGGTGGCCGAGGAAATCGGCCATCACGCTGCGCCCGCCCTGCACCGGCACGCGGTCTCCGACGATGGCAACGAAGCCGCCGGAGGCGACTTTCTCGGCCAGCATCACCGCCGTGGCCGGGCCCATTTCGGTCACCTGCACCAGTTCCACCGCGGCCAGCGGATCCAGCCGCTGCAACAGGCGGTTGAAGCGCTGCGCGTGCGCGGTGTGCACCAGCACGGTGATGCGGAACCCGGGCACCTGCTCGGCCAGCACCTGGCACAGTTCCAGGCAGCCGATGTGCGCGGTCAGGATCAGGCCGCCTTCGCGGCGCGCGATCTTGCCCAGCACCAGGTCGCGCTGCAGGTGGATGCGCTCGGGCGGGTAACGGCCGCCGAGGCCGAGGATCTTGTCCAGCATCGTGTCGGCGAAGCTGAAGAAATGGCGCAGGCTGTCACGCCAGCCCGGCGCATGGCCGAGCGCGCCGGTATGCGCCTGCAGCCGCTGCAGGTACTGCAGCGAGGCGCGGCGGCCGACCCGGTTGCCCAGCCAGTGGCAGACCACCACCGGCCACACGCACAGGCGGAACGGCCAACGCCCGAACCAGCGGTGCACCCAGCACAGGAACAGCACGCCGGCCACCGAGGTGGATTCGCCGATGTCGGCCCAGTGCGGTGCGTCGTGCGCGCGGCTCATCTCAACCCTGCCCCTGCAGGCGGCGCCACAGCAGGCGCGGCGCGCGCGGCAGCATGCCGAAGAACAGGCGGGTGTGCATGCGGCTGATGCGCACGTTGTCGCGCCACACGTCAAAGTGCGAAACGCCGTCGGCCGGATAGGTCACGCGGGTGGCCAGGTGTTCCACCGGCACCTGCCGCCAGTACAGGCGGACCATCACTTCGGTATCGAAATCCATGCGCCGGCCGATGGTTTCCTGGCCGATCACGCGCAGCACCGGCGGCAGCGGGTAGACCCGGAAGCCGCACATGGTGTCGCGCAGGTGCAGCGACAGCGTGTTGATCCAGACCCAGACATGGGTGGCATAGCGGCCATACAGGCGGGCCTTGGGCACGCTGGCATCGTAGGCAGGAATGCCGCAGATCACCGCGTCCGGCCGCGCCCGTGCGGCGGCGATGAAACGCGGCAGGTCGCCCGTATCGTGCTGGCCGTCGGCATCGATCTGCAGCACGTGGCTGTGGCCGCGGCGCACGGCTTCGGCGAAGCCGGCCAGCATCGCCCCACCCTTGCCCTGGTTCACGTCCAGCCGCAGCAGGTCGACGCCATCGCGTTGCGCCAGCACCTGCAGCACCGCGGCGCACGATGCACGCGAGCCATCGTCGACCAGCAGGCATGGCAGGCCGGCGGCCTGCACGCCGTCCACCACGGCGCCGATGGCATGCTCGTGGTCGAACACGGGAATGACCACCAGCGGCGCGAAGGCGCCACCGGCCACCACGGCGTCAGTGCGCATCGGTCAGGACCACCTTGCCGCTGGCGTGCGTGCCATGCAGGGAGGTGTAGCGGAACGTCAGCACGCCGCGCTCGGCGTCCCAGTCCAGCTGCAGGGTCAGTTCGTCGCCGGGGCGGGCCACGTGCTGGAACTTCACCGCCTCCATCCGCACGAAACCGCGCGGCAGCGCGAAGGCCTGGCGGGCGAAGCGCACCGCCCAGTCCAGCTGGGCCACGCCAGGCAGGATCGCCGCCTGCGGGAAGTGTCCCTGGAACGCGCGCAGCGAGGCATCCAGGGTGACACGCAGGGTCGCGGCCGTTGCGCCGCGATGGTCCCACTGCGGCACCGGCATCAGCGGTTGGAACAACGCCGCCAGCGCGGCCTGGGTGACCTTGCCCTGCGCGTTGATGGGCAGCGCTTCGACCAGCCGCCAGCGACGCGGGCGGGTGACCGCATCGTGGCCCTGCGCCAGGCGCGCACCGAGGCGCAGGCCGAAGGCGCGGCGCGCGGCATCGCCGGCGGTCACCTGCGCCGGATCGGCCGGCACCACCACCGCCGCCAGCTGTTCGCGCTGGCCGGACAGCACCAGCACGCGCACGTCCTCCACGTCCGGGTCATCGCGCAGCGCGCGTTCCAGCGCGTCCAGCGAGACCCGGCGTTCTTCGATCTTGACGATGCGGTCGGCGCGGCCGAGCAGGCGGAAGCGGCCATCGGCCAGTGCCTCCACGCGGTCCTGGGTGCGCCACCAGTCACTGCTGTCCAGGTGCGCCGAGGCCACCGCGAGGCAGCCGTCATCGATGCGCCACTGGACGCCCGGCAGCGGCTGCCACGGTGGCATGTCGGTCTCCCAGCGGCGCCAGGCGATGCCGCCGGTCTCGCTGCTGCCGTACACCTCGGTGGGGGCCACGCCCAGCCACTGCCGCACCTGCCGCGCGGCCTCTTCCGGCAGCGGGCCGCCGGAGGAGAACACCGCGCGCAGGCGGCCGTGCAGGCTGGCCCAGTCCAGCTGTTCGGGCAGGCGCTTCAGGTGTGCGGGGGTCGCCACCAGCACGCTGTCTGCGGCGGCCAGGGTGCCGACCAGGTCTTCATGGAAGAAGCGCCGTGGCTGGATCTGGCGGCCGGCCGCCAGCGGCCACAGCACGCGGAACAGCAGGCCGTAGATGTGCTGGTGGGACACCGTGCCGTGCACCTGCACGCCGTCGAGCTGGGCGCCGAAGGCGGCCTGCAGCGCATCGACTTCGCGCGTCAGCTGGTCCATGCGCTTGTTGATCGCGCTGGGCTGGCCGGTGCTGCCGGAGGTGAACACGCACAGTTCGCAGGCGCGCTCGTCCAGCACCTGCAGCACACCCTCGGCCGCCACGGCCGGCGTCAACGGGCGGTAGTCGGCCGGGACATCGCCGGCGAAGCCACTGACCTGCGGCTGCAGCGCCTGCAGCGTGGCCGGCAGGTTGTCGGCGGCAAGGAACACGCGTTTGCCGGCGTGCCAGGCACCGAACAGGGCCGCGGCAAAGGCAATCGCATCGTCGAAATACAGCGCCCAGTCGCGGCCTTCGGCGGAGGCGAACGCATCACGCCAGGCCAGCGCGCGCAGGCGGAAGGCGCTGTGGTCCAGGGCGACGCCTTCGCAGAGGCCGATGTCACGGCCGGGCTGCGCGTCGACCAGCAACCGGTCCAGGGCGATCCAGTCAGCCATGGGCATGGGCCGCCTTGACCCGACGCCGCACCAGCCATTCGCCTGCGAACAACACTCCCATCATCACGTACGCCAACAATCCGTTGTAGAGCATCCAGACCCGGTCCGACGCGTACAGCGCGGTGAACAGGGCCAGGCCACCGTTGAGAACAAAAAAGCCGCACCACACCTGGGTGACGCGACGGGTATAGGCTACCGCGAAGTCCGGCAGGTCCGGCTCCTGCAGGCGCGCCAGGCGCTCCACCAGCGGCGGGCCGAAACGCAGGCTGGTGGCGAACACCGCCAGCATCACCACGTTCACCAGCGCCGGGTACAGCTTCAGTGGCAGGGCCTGGTTGAGCACGGTGGCCAGCCCGGCCAGCAGGCCGGCACCGGCCGCGGCGGCCCACCACAGCGGTTGCCGGGTGCTCAGTGCACGCAGCAGGGCCAGGCCGAACAGCAGCAGCGACAGCCAGCGGGGCTCGAAGCGGCCCATGGCCGCGTAGACCAGCACCGGATAGGCGAGCGAAAGCGCTGCCACCACGACCATGCGTGCACGTGCCATGGTCGGGATTCCCTGGCTGCGGTCAGGCGGCTGCCTGGCCAGGCAGCAGGCCATGCACGACATCGACGATGTCCTGCACGGTGCGCACGGCCTTGAAGGCTTCCGGCTGCAGGTTGCGGCCCAGCAGCGGCTTGAGCTGCACGATCAGGTCGACGGCATCGATGCTGTCGATGTCCAGATCGTCATACAGGCGCGACTCCGGGCTGATCCGGGCAGGTTCGATCTCGAAGCTGTCGGTCAGGATGCGGACGATGCGCTCGAAGAGTTCATTCTTGGTCATGGCAGTTCCTGGCGCCTTACGACTGGCGGGCGGCGACGAACTCGCCGAGCGCGCGCACGCTGGAGAAATGGCGACGGGTTTCTTCCGAGTCGGCCGAGAGGCTGACACCGTACTTCTTCTGCAGGGCCAGGCCCAGTTCCAGGGCGTCGATCGAATCGAGGCCAAGGCCTTCCACGAACAGCGGCGCGGTCGGATCGATGTCCTCCGGCGTGATGTCCTCCAGCGAAAGCGAGGAAATGATCAATTCCTTGATCTCGTGCTCAAGTGCTTGCACGGGTCGGATCTCCAGACAGGTCGAAATAACGAGTGAGGTGGTCGGTGACGCGACGGGCCGCCAAGGCATCCCCCCTTGACGCGTCATCTTCGTCCAGAAAGGGCGCGATGGCGATATCTTCGCCGATCTGCAGCTGAACGTGAAAACGACGTGAGGGCACACGATACCACTTCTGGCCCTTGGTCAGCGTCGCCGGCGTGCAGCTGATACGCACCGGTGTGATGTCCAGCCGCCCACGCACGGCGATGTTGGCGGCACCGCGCTGCAGCCGCAGCGGCTGCCCCGGCACGGTGCGCGTTCCTTCCGGGAAAATGACCAGGGTGCCGCCGGCATGCACGGCCGCCACGCAGTCATCGACCAGGCCGGCGCCATCGTCATTGGCGATGTAGCCGGCGGCGCGGACCGGGCCACGCATGAACGGGTTGCAGGCCACCGCGCGCTTGACCACGCAGTCGGCGTTGGGCAGCAGCGCGATCAGGCAGACCACGTCGATCAGGGTCGGGTGATTGGCCAGCACCAGCAGGCCATCGCGCTGCAGGCGCTCGCGGCCCTCGACCTGCAGGGTCATCAGGCCCAGCCGGCACATCAGCCACACATGGCTGGCAAACGCCGCCTGCACCAGCCGCCGCGCCCGCCGCTGGCGCGCGATCGGGTCGCGCATCAGCAGCAGCACCGGCATCACGAACACGCCCAGCAGCAGCCCGCCCACGCCGAACGCGGCGAAGCTCAGGCCGGTGCCGAATACCCGCCAGGCGTGGTCGAGACGGCGCAGGGCTTCAGCCATGGCGGCTCCAGCGCCAACGCTGGCCTTGGTTCACGTGTTCGAGCGTGGGTGCCGCCGATGACAGCAGGAAGCGGTGCAGATCCAGCGCATGCGGCAGCAGGCCCGGTGCGGTGTTGCCCGTATCGGCGGCGGGTTCCCAGGCCAGGCGCAGGCCGGTACCGGCCGTACCAGACGGCGCCAGGCGCCAGCACCAGGCGAAGAACGGGTCGGGTTCGTCGGCGAATTCGGCGTAAACGTCGGGCAACGGCGACTCATATACCACTACCCGCACTTCCTTGGCGCCATCGGCCAGCAGGCCGGCGGCTTCCAGGCAGGCGGTTTCCACGGTGGACTGGCCGGCGGCCAGTGCCAGGTAGTTGCCGCGGTGGCCGCGGGCGATCGAATAGAGAGCGGCGATGGCGTTGTGCACCGACAGGCCGAAACCAGTGGGCGACAGCGGTTCGGCGGCGGCCAGCGAGCCCAGCAGGTCCATCGAGCGGGCCACGTCCCCGTGGCGGCTGGCGAACACCAGCGGCACGTCGCTGTCGGCACCCTCCGCGTCTTCACACCAGCACGCGGCCTGGATGGCCATGCGGCCGAGGCGCTCGATGCGGCGGCGCTGCATGGCCGGCACTTCGGCCAACGACGGCGTGCCCTCGCCCTGCGGCAGGAACGGCGTGTCGGCCCAGCCCATCCATTGGCTACGTTCTGTCAGTCCAGGCGCCCAGGCGGCCCAGTCGACAACGGAAAATTCGATCATTACCGGTGATGTTTGGATGGGCGGAAGACAGGCACGGGCCAACAGCTTGGCGACGCGCGGCGGCCCCCCATTCCTGCAGCCGTGCGTCCGTCCAGGACGTCGCCGGCAGCCCCCCTGGCGGCCGGAAAGGTGCGAACGCTAGCACGTCCCGCGCAGGGAATACATGTTTCACAAACCGAAACGGGGAGCGGTCACCGGCCGCTCCCCGTTCACCTGCTTCAGTGGTAGCCGGCGTCGGCGCGCACCTTGCCGCGGAACACCCGGTACGACCAGGCGGTGTAGCCAAGGATGACCGGCAGCAGCACCACCAGGCCCACCAGGGTGAAGCCCAGCGACGAGGCCGGTGCCGCGGCCTGCCACAGCGTCATCGACGGCGGCAGCAGGTAGGGCCACATGCCCAGCACCAGCCCGGCGAAGCCGAGCACGAACAGGGCCAGGCTGAGCAGGAACGGCGGCAGGTCGCGACGCGGATGGGTAGCGCTGCGCCACAGCGCGGCGGCCACCGCCAGGGTCAACAGCGGCACCGGCGACAGCCACCAGAAGTTGCCGTCACTGAACCAGCGATCCATCAGCCGCGAATCGAGGAACGGCAGCCAGCTGCTGACCAGGCCCATCGCCGCGATCACCGCCGCCACCAGCGGCCGGGTCATCTGCCGCGCCAGCGCCTGCACGTGGCCCTCGGTCTTCAGGATCAGCCAGGTGCTGCCCAGCAGCGCATAGCCGGCCACCAGCGCCGCACCGGTCAGCATCGCGAACGGGCTGAACCAGGTGAACGCGCCGCCGCTGAAGCGGCCATCGACCAGCGGGATGCCCTGCACCAGCGTGCCGAGGATGACGCCCTGGGCGAAGGTGGCCAGCAGCGAGCCCAGACCGAAGGCCACGCTCCACAGCCGGCGCGAGCGGTGCGCCTTGAAGCGGAATTCGAAGGCCACGCCACGGAAGACCAGCGCCACCACCAGCAGCAGCACCGGTAGGTACAGCGCCGACAACAGCACCGCATACGCCTTGGGGAACGCCGCCAGCAGGCCGGCACCGCCCAGCACCAGCCACGTCTCGTTGCCGTCCCAGATGGGCGCGGCGGTGTTCATCATCAGGTCCAGCTGTTCCTCGTCCTCGGCGAACGGGGCGAGGATGCCGATGCCGAGCACGAAGCCGTCCAGCACCACGTACATCAGCACGCCAAAGCCGATCACCGCGAACCACGCCACCGGCAGCCAGGTCATCAGGTCCATGTCAGCGCTCCTCCAGCGGTTCGTCGGCGGCCGACAGCGGCCGCGCCGGGGTGTGGCTGCCATGGTCCAGCGAGGGCCCCTCTTCATACGGCTGCGGACCGTGGCGCAGGATCTTCACCAGATACCAGATGCCCCAGCCGAACACGAAGGCATAGCCGACCACGTACACCGCCAGCGACAGCGCGGTCATCCACGCACTCTGCGGGCCCACCGCATCGGCGGTGCGCAGCACGCCGTAGACCACCCACGGCTGGCGCCCCATCTCGGTGACGAACCAGCCGGATACCAGCGCGATGAAGCCGCTGGGCAGCATCCAGTTCCAGCCGCGCAGCAGCCAGGGTGACTGCAGCAGCTTCTTCCGCCACAGCTGCACCGCCGAGACCCAGGCCAGCAGCAGCATCAGCGTGCCCAGCCCGACCATGATGCGGAAGGCGAAGAACACCGGCGTCACCGGCGGCCGTTCGCTGGCTGGCACCGAGGTGAGCGGATCGAAGGTGCCGTCCAGCGAATGGGTCAGGATCACGCTGCCCAGCTTCGGGATGGCCACTTCGAAATCGTTGCGCTGTTCCTTCTCGTTGGGCAGGGCGAATACCACCAGCGGCACGCCCTCGCCGGCCTTGCTTTCATGCCAGTGCGCTTCCACCGCCGCGATCTTCATCGGCTGGTGCTTCAGCGTGTTCAGGCCATGCATGTCGCCGACCAAGATCTGCACCGGCACGGTCAGCGCGGCAAACGCCACCGCCGCGATCAACATGCGCCGGCCCGCTTCAACGTGCGTGCCTTTGCGCAGGTACCACGCGCCCACGCCACCGATCACGAAACAGGTGGTGATGAACGAACCCAGCGCCATGTGCGCCAGCCGGTACGGGAACGACGGGTTGAACACCACCTGCCACCAGTCCACCGGATGGACGATGCCGTTGATCATTTCGTAGCCGGCCGGCGTGTGCAGCCAGCTGTTGGACGACAGGATCCAGAAGGTGGAAAACAGCGTGCCCAGCGCCACCATGCAGGTGGACAGGAAATGCAGGCGCGGCGACACCCGGCCCCAGCCGAACATCATCACGCCGAGGAAGCTGGCTTCGAGGAAGAACGCGGTCAGCACTTCGTAGGTCAGCAGCGGGCCGATGACCGTACCGGCCACTTCGCTCAGCCGCGGCCAGTTGGTGCCGAACTGGAAGGCCATGACGATGCCGCTGACCACGCCCATGCCGAAGGACACGGCGAAGATCTTCTGCCAGAAGAAATACAGGTCGCGCCACACGGGCAGTTTCGTGCGCAACCAGCGCCATTCGATGAAGGCCAGCCAGCTGGCCGTGCCGATGGTGAAGGCGGGGAACAGCACGTGGAAACTGATGACGAATCCGAACTGGATCCGCGACAACAACAACGCGTCCAAGGGACGCCTCCTGCCGGGTAGGGGTGGGATACCGGACCACTTTAGGAGGATTTGGTTAAGCCGGGATGCGACCGGGTGACGCGCTGCTTCACTATGTCGCAGGGCGGAAGCCGGCGAGCATGGACCGGCGCTACCCTGGAATCGGCCGCGGTAGCGCCGGGCCCTGCCCGGCGGGGGGCTGTCAGTGCCAGAAATACCAGGCCGCCGCAGCCAGCAGCGCGCCAAACAACAGCACCTGCACGACCACATACAGCGCGCCACTGTCGCGCGTTTCCGCCTGCAGCCGCTGCTGCAGCGCCTCGCTCACATCCGGCACTGGCGCCTGCCGTTCCTGCTCGCGCAGCGCCTGCGACAGCGCGCGCGCATCGGCATCGCGGGGGTCGTTGGCTTCGCTCACAGCAGCTCTCCGGCGGTGGCGCGTCGCGTCAGCTCCTGTTTCAGGGTCTGCCGCGCGCGGAACAGGTGGCTCTTGATGGTACCGCGCGCCAGCCCGGTCACCTGTTCGATCTCGACCAGATCGAAATCCTCCAGGTAGTGCAGGCCCACGATCAGGCGCTGCGGCGGGGTCAGCCGTTCCAGCGCCGCGCCGAGCTGGCGTCCAGCCTGCAGCGCCTCGCTCAGCTCGGCCGGGCCGGGCCCCTCGTCGCCGATGCCCAGTTCCTCGGGCACCTCCACAGCCACCATCCATTGCATCTCCAGCCGGCGGCGGCGCAGGTGCTGCAGCGCGGTGGTGTAGGCCACCCGCGAAACCCAGGTGCGCAGCGAGGATTCGAAACGGAACCGGTGCAGCTGGCGGAACACCGCCAGGAAGGTCTCCTGCAGCAGGTCGGCGACCTGGTCACGGTCGCCGACCATGCGCCCGATCACGTGCGCACAGGTGCGTTGATGGGCCTGCACCAGCTGCGCGAACGCCGTCTGCGAGCCATCGATGATGGCAACCACCAGCGCGCGGTCGTCCTCCCACCCAGCCGGTGCCTCCACGGGGGCGTCGCGACGACGCCCGCGCAGTGCGGCCAGGGCACCGCCCAGCAGGCTCATGCGCAATGCACTCCGGGCGCCCGTGGCATGCGCCGGTCAGCCCTTGCGGACGGCGGGACGGGTGAAGTGCCACGCCAGCAGCTGGCCGAGGCCGGCACTGCCGGCCAGCGCGGCGGCGGCTCCGAAGGTCAG
Organism: Stenotrophomonas sp. STEN087; assembly: GCF_056759115.1. Lineage (NCBI taxonomy): Bacteria > Pseudomonadati > Pseudomonadota > Gammaproteobacteria > Lysobacterales > Lysobacteraceae > Stenotrophomonas > Stenotrophomonas sp. STEN087. The sequence continues at coordinate 43,139 of NZ_JBRRCR010000010.1, forward strand.
CTCGCGGGCGCCGATGGCTTCCAGCAGGGCCATGGCCAGGGCCAGGCAGACCAGGCTGATGCCCCAGCGCAGCGCGCCCTGGCGGCGGCGCTCTTCTTCCAGCCCGGCCAGCGAGCGGATCACCTCCTCCGGGACGTGCGGGGCGACCAACTTGCTGCGTGCACGCGCATCGGCGACGGCATGGATCGCGTAGGCGATGCAGATGAAGAGGGTGATCGGGATGAGTTCCTGCATGGTCGTGCTCCTGTCCGGTGAATGATGCGGGTTCAGGAGATTGGATGCGCGAGGCCGGCCACCGGTTGCAGTGCGGATTTCAGGCGCCGTCATCAGTCCCGGGGTCTGCCGGCGGATCGGGAAAATAGGTTTCCACATGGAAGCCCAGCCGCAGGTCGGCCATCAGCCTTACCAGCGCGTCGTCCAGCACGAACCCGGCCCAGGCCTGCTTGCCGAACACGGCGATGCGCAGGCCGATTTCGGCGCCTTCCTGGTTCAATGCCCGGATCACCTCCACCCGTGCCTGCAGGATCTCGACCACCTGCGGCCAGGCGTCCATCAGCCAGCCATCCTTGCCGCCAGGCAAGTCAAAGCACACCCATGTGTGGGCGTGGACCCGGATGACACTGCCATCAGGACGGCATAGCTCGGCACCGACATCACGGAAGTTCGTCCGTTCCATCCCCAGTCGGGCGGCGATTCCGGCGCTGGCAGCGGTCGGGTGTTGTACCCCCAGGGAGATCACATAGTCGTAGCTGCACACGTCGGTTCCGTCCGGATCAGTCGCCCATCATGCGCCACGCGAGGCCCTGCAGCGCCTTTGCCCAAGCGGTCTGCATGACCTGTGGCCCCCTCCCCCGGCCCGGGCGGCTGCTACCCTTGCCCGGTTTCCTCATCTGGTGCCGTGAGCCCATGTCCCGAGTGCTGCCCCTGTCCCTCCTGCTGTCGGCCGTGCTGGCCGCACCGGCCGCGCATGCTGCGCCGACGCCGATCACCATCGAACAGGCCATGGCCGACCCGGACTGGATCGGTCCGCCGGTCGAGAAGGCCTGGTGGTCCTGGAACAGCCAGCAGGTCGAGTACCAGCTCAAGCGCAGCGGCAGCCCGGTGCGCGATACCTTCCGCCAGCCGCTGGCCGGTGGCGCTGCCGCGCAGGTGGCCGATGACCAGCGCGGCACCCTGGACGTGGCCGAACCGGTCTACGACCGCAGCCGCAGCCGCAGCGCCTTCGTCCGCAACGGCGATGTGTTCGTGCGCGACCTGCGCAGCGGCGCGCTGACCCAGCTGACCCGCACCAACGAGCGCGCCGCCGGCGTGAACTTCGCCGCCGACAACGGCGTGATCTGGCGCGTCGGCCAGAACTGGTTCCACTGGACCGCCGCCAGCGGCGTGCAGCAGGTGGCCAGCCTGAAGGCCGACAAGGACCCGGCCAGCAAGCCCAAGGACGACCTGCTGCGCGACCAGCAGCTGCGTACCCTGGAAACCCTGCGCCGCGACCGCGACCAGCGTGAGGCGCTGAAGGACCAGGACCAGCGCTGGCGCCAGGCTGACCCGACCCGCGCGGCGGCCCCGATCTACCTGGGCGCCGACGTGGAGATCGCCGACAGCCTGCTGTCGCCGGACCTGGGCCACCTGATCGTAGTGACCAAGCCGAAGGACTTCGACGACGGCCGCACCAGCAAGATGCCGCTGTACGTGACCGAATCCGGCTATGAGGAAAGCGAGGACACCCGCACCCGCGTCGGCCGCAACGGCTTCGAGCCGCACACCCTGTGGTACGTGGACGTGCGCACCGGCAAGGCCGAGAAGCTCTCGCTGTCGGGCCTGCCGGGTATCGGCACCGACCCGCTGGCCGAGCTGCGCCGCAAGGCCGGCAAGGACCCGCTGAAGGGCGACCGCAGCGTGCAGGTGATGAGCGACTTCATGGGCGGCGGCATGCGCTGGAGCGCCGATGGTCAGCAGGCCGCGGTGATGCTGCGCGCCAACGACAACAAGGACCGCTGGATCGTCAGCATCGGCAGCGACGGCCGCGTGCAGACCCGCCACCGCCTGACCGACAACGCCTGGATCAACTGGGGCTTCAACGATTTCGGCTGGATGGCCGATGGCCGCACCCTGTGGCTGCTTTCCGAAGAGTCCGGCTTCTCGCACCTGTACACCCAGGCCGGTTCGGCCAAGCCGCAGGCGCTGACCAGCGGCAAGTGGGAAACCTCCGCGCCGGTGCTGTCGGCCGACGGCAAGGGCTTCTACTTCCTGTGCAACCAGCAGGCGCCGCACGACTATGAAGTCTGCGCGGTCGACACCGGCAACCGCCAGGTACGCGAGCTGACCAGCCTCAATGGCGTGGAAGACTTCTCGCTGTCGCCCGATGGCCAGCAGCTGCTGGTGCGCTACTCGGCCGCCTACCTGCCGACCCAGCTGGCCGTGGTGCCGAGCGCCGGTGGCCAGGCGCGCGTGCTGACCGACACCCGCACCGCCGAGTACAAGGCGCGCGAGTGGATCCAGCCGAAGCTGGTGGCGGTGCCGTCCAAGCACGGTGCCGGCGTGGTCTGGGCCAAGTACTACGAGCCCGAGCACAAGGAGCCGGGCAAGAAGTACCCGATCGTGATGTTCGTGCACGGTGCCGGCTACCTGCAGAACGTGCACCAGCGCTACCCGGCCTACTTCCGCGAGCAGATGTTCCACAACCTGCTGGTGGAAAAGGGCTACATCGTGCTGGACATGGATTACCGCGGCAGCGAGGGCTACGGCCGCGACTGGCGTACGGCGATCTACCGCAACATGGGCCACCCGGAACTGGAAGACTACAAGGACGGCCTGGACTGGCTGGTCGACACCCAGCAGGGTGACCGCGACCACGCCGGCATCTACGGCGGTTCCTACGGCGGCTTCATGACCTTCATGGCGCTGTTCCGTTCGCCGGGCACGTTCAAGGCCGGTGCCGCGCTGCGCCCGGTGCTGGATTGGCAGAACTACAACCACGCCTACACCAGCAACATCCTCAACACCCCGGACATCGACCCGGAGGCGTACCGCACGTCCTCGCCCATCGAGTACGCGCAGAACCTGCAGGACAACCTGCTGATCGCCCACGGCATGATGGATGACAACGTGTTCTTCCAGGACTCGGTGCACCTGACCCAGCGCCTGATCGAGCTGCACAAGGACAACTGGTCGATCGCCCCGTACCCGCTGGAACGCCACGGCTACATCCGTGCCGACTCCTGGCTGGACCAGTACAAGCGCATCCTCAAGCTGTTCGAGCAGAACCTGAAGTGAGCAACGCCGCGGCCACGATCCAGATCGTGGCCGCGGTCATCCTGGATGACCGCGGCCGGGCGCTGGTGGTGCGCAAGCACGGCGCCGACCGCTTCATCCAGCCCGGCGGCAAGCCCGAGGCGGGCGAAGCGCCGTTGCAGGCGCTGGCCCGCGAGCTGGACGAGGAGCTGGGCGTGCAGCTCGATGCCGCCAGCGCGGTTGCCCTGGGCCGTTTCGAGGACTGGGCGGTGAACGAACCCGGCCACCGCGTGCAGGCGCAGGCCTGGTGGGTGCAGGTCGCGGGTACACCGACCGCACGCGCCGAGATCGCCGAACTGGCCTGGGTGCCGCTGCGGCCACCGCACGGCCTGTGCTTGGCACCCCTGAGCGAACACCATATCCTGCCGGCAGTAGCGCGCTTCTGCACGCTCTGAGACCCGCAGCCAAGGACATCGGATGTCATCGTCTCCCCCCACATTGCCCGCGGCCCGTGCGTTCGCACGCAACGATTTCGTCCGTCCGCTGGCGATCGCTTCCCTGCTGGTCTGCGCACTGGTGCTTGTCTGGTGCCTGCTGCAGACCTTGGCGCTGTGGGCGCTGAGCGGCAGCGGACCATGGCAGGTTATGGTCGCCGCCGCAGAAGAGAAATCGCTCCCGTCCAGCGTACTGTGGCTCCTGCGGGAGCCGGTTGCAGCCAGCCTGTGGCTGTCGGCTGGCTGCGTGCCTTCCACGCTGGCCAGTTGGGGCCTGTACCGGCAGCGGCGCTGGGGCTTGTGGAGCTACGTCTGGCTGCTGGTGCTGTCCGGGCTGGCCAATCTGGTCCTGGCCGGGTGGCTGGACGCCGTCGTAGCGGAGATGATCGCCCACGTGGACGATGCTGCTACCCGCAGCGAGATGCAGGTGCAGCGCCTTCTGATGTCAGCCACCACGTTCGGTGGTTCGATAGTGATCCTTGGCCTGCAGGGTTGGCTGGCCTGGCGCCTGCTGCGGCCGGACATCCGCGCGCGCTTCCGCTGATCTGCGCGGCCGCCGTGCTGCGGAACAGCACGGGCCCTGCGGTAAAGTACGCGCCATGAACGATTTCGAGCGCGTCCGCGCCTACCTCACCGACCTGCAGGACCGTATCTGTGCGGCCATTGAAGCCGCCGACGGCCAGGCCCGCTTCCAGGAAGACCTGTGGCAGCGGGCCGAGGGCGGTGGCGGGCGTACCCGCGTGCTGCGCGACGGTGCGGTGTTCGAGCAGGCCGGCATCGGCTTCTCCGATGTGTCCGGCAGCCGCCTGCCGCCGTCGGCCTCGACCAACCGGCCGGAGCTGGCCGGCGCCTCCTGGCGCGCCACTGGCGTGTCGCTGGTGTTCCACCCGCTCAACCCCTACGTGCCGACCACCCACGCCAACGTGCGCTTCTTCCAGGCGCAGCGCGATGGCGAAGTGGTGGCCAGCTGGTTCGGCGGTGGCTTCGACCTGACCCCGTTCTATCCCTTCGATGAGGACGTGCAGCACTGGCACCAGGTGGCCCATGACCTGTGCGCGCCGTTCGGCGAGGAGCGCTACGCCGCGCACAAGCGCTGGTGCGACGAGTACTTCTTCCTGCGCCACCGCAATGAAACGCGCGGCGTCGGCGGCCTGTTCTTCGATGACCTGCACGGCGATTTCGAGCGCGACTTCGAGTACCTGCGCGCGGTCGGCGACGGCTTCCTCGAGGCCTACCTGCCGATCGTGCAGCAGCGCAAGGACACGGTGCATGGCGAACGCGAGCGCGAGTTCCAGCTGTACCGTCGCGGCCGCTACGTGGAGTTCAACCTGGTCTACGATCGCGGCACGCTGTTCGGCCTGCAGAGTGGCGGCCGCAGCGAGAGCATCCTGATGAGCCTGCCGCCGCGGGTGCGCTGGGAATATGGGTTCAACGCCGAAGCCGGCAGCGCCGAGGCGCGCCTGGCCGATTACCTGGTGCCGCGCGACTGGGTGTGAGCCCACGCACGTGTAGAGCCGAGCCCACGCTCGGCTGCTTTCGGCGTTACGCGGATTTCTGCCGCGGAATGATCGTGATGTGGCCGGTGGTTTCCAGCAGCGCCAGTTCGACATCCTCTACCCGCAGGCAACCCTGCTGGCGCAGCGCGGCGTCGAAGTCCGCGGTGCTGACCAGCTCACGACGCAGCACCGCCGCCAGCAGGCGCCCGTCGCGGGCGATCACCACCGGCTCGCCTTCGATCATGCGTTCCATGCGCCGGCTGCGCGTGGTCAGCCAGCCCACGCCGTAGTTCAGCAGGATCAGCGTGGCGGCCAGCAGCAGGCCGCCGCCCAGCGACGTGTCGGTGCCCAGCAATGCGTTCTGCACCGCGTTGCCCAGCAGCACGATCAGCAGCACATCGAACGGGGTGATCTGCCCCAGCGCGCGCTTGCCGCCCAGCCGGACCATGCCCAGCACGACGACATAGACCACCACCGCGCGCAGGACGAATTCCCACCACGGCATCGCCAGTGCGAACAGATCGGGCATTGTGGTTTCCCCTGCGAAGCGATGCCCCAGCGTGGCGCAGCGAGGCACAAATAAAAAGCCCCGCTGACCAGGGGGAGGTCAACGGGGCCGGGGAACGGGCGCTTGGGGAGGAGCCCCCGTTCCGAGATCTGCTCCAGGGGATGGGAGAGATCCACAACAGGCGTTGCGCCTGTCGAGAGTTATAGAAACACCCCGAACACTAACGGTTCGTGAAGGGACCCAATTTATTGTGGGCCCCCGCCGGAAACATTCATCTTCGAGTCAGAAAAACCGGACAAATGAACGATTCATGGCGTCATTAGCCTGAATGCGAATCAGTGCGCCTCGTCCCAGTTAACCCCAACGCCGGTATCGACCTCCAGCGGAACCCGCAATTTGGCCGCTTGCGACATGCGCTCGATCACGTTTTTACGCAGTTCCTCGGTGAAACCGGCCTCGCTTTCGAACACCAGTTCATCGTGTACCTGCAGGATCATCCGCGCCGGGGCGCCGCTGTCGTGCAGCCACTGGTCCACCGAGACCATCGCCCGCTTGATGATGTCCGCCGCGGTGCCCTGCATCGGCGCATTGATCGCCGCGCGCTCGGCACCGGCACGCAGGCCCTGGTTGCGCGCGTGGATGTCATTCAGATACAGGCGGCGGCCGAACAGGGTTTCCACGTAACCCTGGTCACGCGCCTGCTGGCGCATCCGTTCCATGAAGTCGCGCACGCCGGGATAACGGCTGAAATACAGCGCGACATAATCCTGCGCCTGGCCACGGTCGATGCCCAGGTTGCGGGCCAGGCCGAAGGCGCTCATGCCGTACATCAGGCCGAAGTTGATGGCCTTGGCCGCGCGGCGCTCGTTGGGCGTCACCTCTTCCAGCGTGCGCCCGAACACCTCGGCGGCGGTGGCACGGTGGACGTCGGCTCCCTGCTCGAAGGCACGCACCAGGCCCGGGTCCTCGGACAGGTGGGCCATGATCCGCAGCTCGATCTGCGAATAGTCGGCCGCCAGCAGCTGGAAACCTTCCGGCGCCACGAAAGCGCGGCGGATGCGGCGGCCATCCTCGGTACGGATCGGGATGTTCTGCAGGTTCGGGTCGGACGAGGACAGGCGGCCGGTGGCTGCGCCGGACTGGTGGTAGCTGGTGTGCACCCGGCCGGTGTCCGGGTTGACCATCTCCGGCAGCTTGTCGGTGTAGGTGCTGCGCAGCTTGGCCAGCCCGCGGTAATCGAGGATCACCCGCGGCAGCTCGTGCTGGTCGGCAATCGCCTCCAGCGCCTCTTCATTCGTGCTGGGCTGGCCCTTCGGGGTCTTCACCACCGCCGGCAGCTTCAGCTCGTCGAACAGCACCGCCTGCAGCTGCTTGGGCGAATCCAGGTTGAAGCTGCGCCCGGCCAGCTCGGTGGCCTTCTGCTGCGCGGCCAGCATGCGCGTGGACAGGTCGTGGCTCTGCCGGCGCAGTTCATCGGTGTCGATGCGCACGCCATTGGCTTCGATGCGGGTCAGCACCGGCACCAGCGGCATCTCGATGTCGCGGTACACGCTGTCCAGCGCCGGCTCGGCCAGCAGCTGCGGCTGCAGCGCGTGGTGCAGGCGCAGGGTGATGTCGGCGTCCTCGGCCGCATAGCGGCTGGCTTCGTCGATGCCCACCTGCGAGAACGAAATCTGCTTGGCGCCCTTGCCGGCCACGTCCTCGAACTTGATGGTGTTGTAGCCCAGGTAACGCAGGGCCAGCGAATCCATGTCGTGGCGGGTGGCGGTGGAATTGAGCACGAAGCTCTCGAGCATGGTGTCGTCGTGGTAGCCCTGCACGTCCACGCCATGGCGGCGCAGCACATGCAGGTCGTACTTGCCGTGCTGGCCCAGTTTCTTCTTCGCCGGGTCCTGCAGCACCGGGCGCAGCGCGTCCAGCACCTGCTGCAGCGGCAGCTGCGCCGGCGCACCGGGGTAATCGTGGCCCACCGGGATATAGGCCGCCTTGCCCGGCTCCACCGCCAGGCTGACGCCGACCAGGCGTGCACGCATCGCGTCCAGCGCATCGGTCTCGGTATCGAAGCTGATCAGGTCGGCCTGCTGCACACGCTCGACCCACGCCTGCAGCTGTTCGCTGGTCAGCACGGTTTCGTATTCGCCGGGCGCGGACAGCGCCGGGTCGAGTTCAGCCGATGGCGCTGCCTCGGCACTGCCACGGGCAAAACCGGCGGCGGTGCCACGCAGGCTCGGGGTGGCTTCGCTGGCGCCTGCCGGCGCCGGCAGCGGGCCGCCCAGCTCCTTCAGCGCCTGGGTGAAGCCGTAGCGCGCATACAGCTCGGTCAGTACCGGCACGTCCTGCTCGCGCAGGGCCAGGGTGGTCGGCGAGGCGTCCAGCTCGACATCGGTGCGGATGGTCACCAGCTCGCGGTTCAGCGGCAGGCGCTCCAGCGCCGCGCGCAGGTTCTCGCCGATCTTGCCCTTCATGGTCGGCGCGGCGGCGATGACGCCATCCAGGTGCTGGTATTCGGCCAGCCACTTGGCGGCGGTCTTCGGGCCGCACTTCTCCACGCCGGGCACGTTGTCCACGGTGTCGCCCATCAGCGCCAGCAGGTCGATGATCTGGTCGGCGCGCACGCCGAACTTGTCCATCACCGCGGCGTCGGAATCCATCCGGCTGCCGGTCATGGTGTTGACCAGCTCGATGCCCGGGCGCACCAGCTGGGCGAAGTCCTTGTCACCGGTGGAAATGGTCACCTTCAGGTCCTGCGCCACGCCCTGCAGGGCCAGCGTGCCGATCACATCGTCGGCTTCCACCCCGGGGATGCGCAGGATGCTGATGCCCAGCGCTTCGACGATGCGGCACATCGGCTCGACCTGACTGCGCAGGTCATCGGGCATCGGCGGGCGGTTGGCCTTGTACTGGTCGTACAGGTCGTCGCGGAAGGTCTTGCCCGGCGCGTCGACGACGAAGGCGACGTAGGCTGGTCGCTCCTTCAGCGTCGAGCGCAGCATGTTGACCACGCCGAACAGCGCGCCGGTGGGCTCGCCCTGTGCATTGGACAGGGGCGGCAGCGCGTGGAACGCGCGGTACAGGTAACTGGACCCGTCGATCAGGACTAATCTGCTCATGCGACGATTCTACGCGCCCCTGCCTGCACCGCGGCGACACGGCGGCGACGCATCCATGGGGCATAATCAGGCTCCGATCGATGCGAAGGCCCTGCCGATGAAGACCCTGATGCTGGCTTCCCTGCTGCTGCTTGCTGGCTGCGCCAGCATGGGTGGTGCAGGCGCTCCCCCGGTGGACGTGAAGGGCGCCGAAGTGTCCAGCCGCACCATGGACAACGGTGATGTCATCGAGGAGTACCGCGTGTCCGGCCAGCTGCGCATGGTCAAGGTGACCCCGTCGCGCGGCGCACCGTTCTACATGTACGACAAGAACGGCGATGGCCGCATGGACAACGACAAGGACGGCGTCTCGCCGGTCTACTGGAAGCTCTACAGCTGGTGATGGGCGTGGGGTCAGAGCCCTTTCCTGCGGAAAGGGATCCGACCCCCGGCCGGCCCCCACAGGCCGGTGATAGGTTCGCGCCGGATCTTCCGGTTGATCCCATGACAGGCCCCGCAAGTGGGCCGGGATCGCGCTGCCATGAACCTCGAACCGGCAACCCCATCGCTGGTTGCATCCCTCGCCGCCGACCTGCGCCGCAGCAACGCGCGCGCGCGCATCAGCCGCAACGGCACGGCCGACCCGCGCCTGCTGCGCATCCTTGATTACATCGACGACCACCTGGGTGAGAGCGAACTGGGCGAGCAGATGATCTGCGAGGCCTTCGGGATGTCCCGCTCCACGGTCTACCGGCTGTTCCAGGCCCACGGCGGGGTGGCGCGTTATATCCGCGAGTGCCGGGCCTGGCTGGCGCACCGCCATCTGGCGCGTGATCCGGGCTGCCGTCTCACCTGGTTGCTGTATGAAGTCGGATTCGCGTCAGAGCGCCAGTTCCAGCGCGCGTTCCTGGCGCAGTTCGGCATGTCGCCGGCCGATTGGCGGCTCGCCTGCAGGCAGCGCGCACGGGGGTCGCTGCTGTCCTGAGCGGGCATGTTGCCGCCATCGGCGGGGCGGGAAGGTGGCGCCGGCACGCGTCCTGCGCGCCGGCGCCGGGTCCCCTCCCCGGGAACGCTTGAGCCCGCAGGTATCGATCAGCGGATGACCAGCACCGGCAGGGTGCTGCGCGCCAGCACTTCGGCGGTCTGGCTGCCCAGCAGCACGCGGGTCACGCCACGGCGGCCATGCGAGGTCATCACGATCAGATCGCTGTTGCGCTCGCCGGCCGTCTCGATGATGCCATCGGCGGCGTAGCGGTCCAGCACATGGATGGGATTGGCACGGATGCCCTGCTCGGCGGCCTTGGCCAGCGCCGGCTGCAGCACCTTCTGCGCGCCCTCCTCGCGGTCGGCCTTGTACTCCGGGCTGTTCATGTAGCCCACGCTCCAGCCCATGGCGTCATACATGCCCACCGCCCACGGCTCGGAGACCGTAACGATATCGACCTCGGCATTGAGATCCTTGGCCAGCTCCAGGCCCTTGGCCAGGCCCTTGTCGGACAGCTCGGAGCCGTCGGTGGCGATCAGGATGCGGGTGTACATGGTGGGCCTCCTTGGCGGGGTGCCAGTTGGGAACACCACCATTGCACACCTGATGTGCAGGCCGCGCCTTGAGCAGGATCAATCCGTGCCCCGGTAGCGCCGGGGCATGCCCGGCGGCGCGTTCAGGCCTCGACGGTCACCCGCCAGCCGCCCTTGTGCGGCTGCCAGTCGAACTCCACCGGCAGGAACTTTTCGATCAGGCGCGCGTTGCTGGCCAGGTGGTCGCTGATGACGTGGGTGGTGAAGCTGCCCCCGCCGGCCAGCGCCATCGGCAGCAGCAGCTGGTCGGACAGGTACTCGCCCACCCAGGCGCCACCGGAGAGATAGGTGCGGACCTGGCCGGCCAGGCGCGCGCCGACCCGCTCGGCCGACACGCCACGCTCGCCGTGGCCATCGAACACTTCCACGTGGTCGCCATGGCGCACGCGCACCATCGCTACATTGCCCGGGCCCAGCGCCGGCCGCACCGACTGCACGTGCCGCGGATGCGGATCGATGCCCAGTTCATCGGCCAGCACCTGCAGTTCGCGCAGGCCGATGCTGCTGGACAGGCCCGACATCACCACCTGCGCCTGCATCGACTCCAGTGCCGGGCGCTGTTCCATGCACGGCGCCTGCAACGCGGCACACGGCTGCACCTGCAGTTCGATCACGCCGCCACCGGCCGGGTGGAAGCCATGCTGCAGCAGCTGCATCGAGGCCTGCACACCCATCCGTGCCAGTGACGGCAGGTAGCTGTCGGCGATGAAGTCGGCGCTGGGTGCCAACGGATTGTGGGTGCCGCCTTCCAGGCGCAGGCGCGACGGTCCTTGCGCGCGCCACAGCGCCGGCAGCACGGTCTGCAGCACCAGGGTGGCCGAGCCGGCACTGCCGGTGGCGAAGTGGTAGTCGCCGGCGCTGATCACGCCCGGCTCGAAGCGCAGCGACGTAGCGCCCAGCGCTGCACCGTGGGTGGAGGCGTTGCCGACCTGTGCGGCGGCATTCACCGCAGTCAGGTGCTGGCGCATCAGCCCGGGCTTGCGGCGGATCGCGCGGATGTTCTGCAGGGTGAAGCCGATGCCGGTGCACAGGCTCAGGGTCAGGGCCGAGCGCAGCAGCTGTCCGCCGCCATGCCCGCCATCAAGTTCGATCATGTCCATCTGTTCCGTTCCTCCATGCCTGCGGTCTGGTCTGCAGGCCGTCCTGCCGCGCGCGACGCAGTGTACGTCGCGCGCGGCCCGCTTCATCCCTTCACGCACACCACCTGGCGCAGCGTGTGCATGATCTCGACCAGATCACGCTGGGCTTCCATCACCGCCTCGATCGGCTTGTAGGCCGCCGGCGATTCATCCACCACGTCCGCATCCTTGCGGCATTCCACGTGCGCGGTGACCCTGGCGTGCTCGTCCACGGTGATCAGCTTGCGCGCCTGTGTACGGCTCATCACGCGCCCGGCGCCGTGGCTGCAGCTGTGGAAGCTGTCCTCGTTGCCCAGCCCGCGCACGATGAAGCTCTTGGCGCCCATGCTGCCGGGAATGATGCCCAGCTCGCCCTTGCGGGTCAGCATCACTTCCTTGCCGAAGTGCACCTCGCGGTTGACGTAGTTGTGGTGGCAGTTCACCGCCTCGGCCTGGGCCTCGAACGGCTTGCTGATGACCGTACGCACGGCCGCCACCACGTTGCGCATCATCACCTCGCGGTTCATGCGGGCAAAACGCTGCGCCCATTCCACCGCGAACACATAGTCACCGTAGTGCTGGCTGCCCTCGGGCAGGTAGGCCAGGTCCTGGTCGGGCAGGTTGATCATCCAGCGGCGCATTTCCTGCTTGGCCAGTTCGATGAAGTAGGTGCCGATGGCATTGCCCACGCCGCGCGAGCCGGAGTGCAGCATGAACCACACGCGCTGGTCCTGGTCCAGGCAGACTTCGACGAAGTGGTTGCCGGTGCCAAGGGTACCCAGGTGCTTGAGGTTGTTGGTGTTCTTCAGGCGCGGGTGGAGCTCGCAGATCAGCGCGAAGTCATCGACCAGCTGCTTCCAGCCTTCGATGGCCAGCTCCGGCGGCGTGTCCCAGCTGCCCTTGTCACGGCCGCCACGGGTCACGCTGCGGCCGTGCGGCACCGCCCGCTCGATCGCGCTGCGCACCGCCGACAGGTTGTCCGGCAGGTCGCTGGCATCCAGCGTGGTGCGCACGGCCATCATGCCGCAGCCGATGTCCACGCCCACCGCGGCGGGAATGATCGCGCCGACGGTCGGCACCACCGACCCCACGGTTGCACCCTTGCCCAGGTGCACGTCGGGCATCACCGCGATCCACTTGTGGATGAACGGCAGCCTGGCGATGTTCTTCAGCTGCTCGCGTGCCTGATCTTCCAGCGGCACGCCGCGCGTCCACAGCTTGATGGGTGCAGCGCCCGGCTGCTGGATCACGTCATGGTTCACAGTGGTCATGGTGATGTTTCCTTTCATCCAATACATAAACAAAAAAGGTGCGGTGACAAAGGTGGCCGAACGCTCCGCCTGCCACGTTGCGGTGGCAGCCGGCCGGGACTTGAACCCGACCCCGAAGGGTTTCCGATGTAGTTCGGCCTGCATTCCCCGCGCAACGAAAGCGAAGGTGCCGGCAGCACGACGAGGGGTGGAGGAACATCCTGCTCTACCACTGAGCTACCGCTGCGTTGCCGCAGCGGGCGGGGCTCGAACCCGCGACCCGGAGCTTAGAAGGCTGTAGTTCCTCCGGCATTCGCAGTGCCGGCGTTGAAACTTCAATTCCTGGTCCTGCCCGGCTGGCCCCATTGCCAGCCGGGCGGTCCCTGGCGACATCCTTGCCGCCGTCCAACATCGTGATTACAACGGCATGTCCTCGATGCGCTCGACCCAGCCGCTGCCATCTCCCGGCGCCTGCGCGAACTGCGCCAGCAGGTCGAACACCGCATCGCTGAAGCCGCCGATGTGCAGCACGTCCTCGCGCTGCACGGTCTGGCTGCTGGCCACCGGCTGCAGGTCGATGCACACCAGCCGCACCTGCGGGCAACGCTGCTTCAGCACGTCCCAGGCCTGCATCGTGGCCGTCGCGCCGCCCTTGCGGGTGTCACGCCAGCTCTCGTTGTCCGACACCAGCACCACCAGGTCGACCTGCTCGCGGCGACGGTTGAGGTATTCGAGCGGTGCACTGACCGAAGTACCACCGCCATTGATCGCCAGCTGCGCCGCCAACGTCATCACGCTGTCGCGCGGGTTCAACCGCACCCGACGCACCTTGGTGTCGAACGGCAGGACCGTGGCCAGCGGCTGGCCGCGCAGCACGCAGGCCGCGATCAGCGCCGCCACGTCCACGCAGCGCACCGCCGAACTGGCGCCCTTGCGGTAGCCGGTCACCGGCCACTGCATGGAACCCGATACGTCCACCGCCACCACCACCCGGCCCGGCAGCACCGGTACCTGCGCCGTGGCCGTTTCCATCGCGTCCTGCAACGCTTCGGGAATCTGCTGCGGCAGGCTGGCGCTGGCCTGGTAGGCCATCAGCAGCTGGTACGGCAGCACCCGGGCGCGGCGCACCTGGGCCGGGTCACGCAGCCGCGCTGCGATCGCCGACACCATCGCCGGGTCTTCGAACACGCCGTTGCGGGCGAACGTGTTGAGGTTCATCCGCATCGACTGCCACGACGCACTGCGCGCCAGCGCCGACCACTGCGCCGCATCCAGCGGCAGCGTGCTGAAGAACTGGAACGGCAGGTCCGGCGGCAGTCCACGCGGGTCACGCTTGAACGCCTCGTAGGCCTGCACCAGTGCCGGCAGCTGCGCTTCGTCGTACGGCCGGCCGACGATCCACGCATACAGCGCCTTGCGCTCGGCGTTGGCCGGCTTCGGGTGCACCATGCGGATCAGGTCGGCCAGCGACGGCTGCTGGCCGATAGCCGCACGCACCAGGGTTTCCGCCGATGCCTGCTGGATCCACTCGCGCACCAGACGCTTCGGCAGCGACCCCAGCGAACGGCGGCCGACCTGGCCGCTGCGCATGATCTGCACGAAGGTGCGCAGCTGGCGGCCGTTGTCGACCACCTGCGGGAACACCTGGGCGAAGGCTTCCGGGTCACGCACGCTGAGCACGGCCGCCAGCAGTGCCGGCATGTCCTTCATGTGCGCCACCTGGCGGGCATAGACCGCCGTGCGGGCAATGAAGCGCGGCTCGACCTGCGCGGTCAGCGCCAGCACGTGCTGCAGCTGTGCCTGGGCATCGCTGTAGAAGGTGTTGTTGAGGCAGCCGGTGGCCGCGTACAGGGCCAGGGCAGCGCGCGGGTCGCGGCGGTAGGCCAGGCCACCGGCTTCATTGACGGTGGTGGCCGGCGGCAGCGCCGGGGCACGCGGGGTGGAGAAGAGCGTCAGGTTGGCCATCGTGGTGTCCTCGGCGGGAACAGCCCGCTTCGTGTCATGGGATGGCTAGAGCAATGGCCGTGCCAACTTTTGTCGGTTTCGCCCACGTCATTGTTTTTTCGGGATTTATTTTCTTTTGATGGCGCGGGCACGCCCACTCGTGCCGTGGAATGTATATAGTTTCAGCGCGCTTTTTATAGGAATGGATATGTCACGGCGACAGGTGGTCTTCGGCATGCTCGGTACCCAGCTCGATTCGGGCGAGGGTCCGGGCCGGTGGGAGAAATGGCGGCCGACGGTGTCGATGGGCATGCACGAGGATTTCCTGCCCGACCGCGTCGAGCTGCTGCTGGACGAGCGCCGCCACGCCAAGCTGGCCCGCGTGGTCTGCGCGGACCTGCAGCAGGTGGCGCCGGAGTTGGACGTGCGCCGGCACGACACCTACCTGGCCGATCCCTGGGAGTTCGAAGGCGTCTATTCGACGCTGCACGACTTCCTGGCCAGCTATCCGTTCCAGCCGGAGGAGGAGGACTACTACGTCCACATCACCACCGGCACGCACGTGGCGCAGATCTGCTGGTTCCTGCTCACCGAGAGCCGGCACTTCCCGGGCCGCCTGCTGCAGACCTCGCCGCCGCGCAAGCAGGATGGCGCGGCCGGCAGCTACGCCATCATCGATCTGGACCTGTCGCGCTACGACCACATCGCCCAGCGCTTCGCCCAGCAGCAGCTGCAGGACCGCGACCTGCTGAAGAGCGGCATCGCCACGCGCAACGTGGCGTTCAACGCGATGATCGCGCAGATCGAAACCGTCGCCACCCGCTCACGTGCGCCGATGCTGCTGATGGGGCCCACCGGTGCCGGCAAGAGCCAGCTGGCCAAGCGCGTGTTCGAGCTGAAGAAGCTCAAGCACCAGCTGCCCGGCCGTTTCGTCGAAGTGAACTGCGCCACCCTGCGTGGCGACGGCGCGATGAGCACGCTGTTCGGCCACACCAAGGGCGCCTACACCGGCGCCTCCTCCGACCGTGCCGGCCTGCTGCGTTCCGCCCACCAGGGCCTGCTGTTCCTGGATGAGATCGGCGAGCTGGGCCTGGATGAACAGGCCATGCTGCTGCGGGCGCTGGAAGAGAAGCGCTTCCTGCCGGTGGGCAGCGACCGCGAAGTGGAAAGCGAATTCCAGCTGATCGCCGGCACCAACCGCAACCTGCAGCAGTCGGTGCTGGAAGGCCGCTTCCGCGAAGACCTGCTGGCGCGCCTGAACCTGTGGACCTACCACCTGCCCGGCCTGGCCCAGCGCAGGGAGGACATCGAGCCGAACATCGAGTTCGAGCTGCAGCGCTGGTCGCAGCAGCAGCACGCGCAGGTGCGCTTCAACGTGGAAGCACGCACGCGCTATCTGGCCTTCGCCACCAGTGCCGAGGCCGCCTGGCGCGGCAATTTCCGCGACCTGGGTGCATCGATCATGCGCCTGGCGACGCTGGCCAATGCCGGGCGCATCCAGACCGAGGGCGTGGACGACGAGATCGCGCGCCTGCGCCAGCAATGGCGCGGCGGCCAGGCGCCATCGCCGCTGGAGGCGCTGCTGGGCCCGGCCGTGGATGAACTGGACCGCTTCGACCGCGTGCAGCTGGAGGAGGTCGTGCAGGTCTGCGCACGCTCGAAGTCGCTGTCAGCGGCCGGCCGCGAGCTGTTCGCGGTGTCGCGCACCCAGCGCGCCAGCACCAATGATGCCGACCGCCTGCGCAAGTACCTGGCGAAATTCGGGCTGGATTGGGAGCAGGTGCGCCGCCCCGTGGAACGGTAGCGTCGAGCTTGCTCGACGGCCGCCGGCGGCGCATGCTGGCCGCGCGGCATGCCGCCGCCCGCGGGGAGCACGCACATGCAGGACCGCAAGCCGACGTCATGGATCGCCGCACGGAACATTCTGCTGACCGTGGCCGCCGCGTTCGTTCTGTTCTACAGCGGCTACCAGGTGGGTAAGCATCTGGCCCTGCGCGAGAACGCGCAGCAGGCCGCAAGCCGGTAGAGTCGAGCTTGCTCGACTGCTCTTTGTGACCGGCGGCATCGTGCCAACCAAGGTTGGCACCTACCGGAACATGCGACGGCATCGCGCCAACCAGGTTGGCACGATGCCGAAGACACGCCTGCTCAGGCGATCTGCACGATGCGCGCGTTCTGGCACAGCGGGTAGCTGGCCACGAACGCCGCGATCGCATCACGCATCTTCTCGAACGATTCGCCGTACATGTACAGCGCGGTCTCGGTCGGGCCCTGCCACCAGCTGCAGATCTCGCCCAGGCCATCGATGTTGTCGGAGAGCTGCTCGAACACGTGGTTGGAATCGCACTGTTCGTAGACCTCGTCCGGCAGGTTCAGGCCATCCAGGTAGATGCCCAGGCCCTCGGTCACGCCGAAGGCGCGATCAGCCTCGTCCGCACGCTGCACCTGCGAACCCTTCGGCGCACCCAGCTGCTCCAGCAGGTCGATCAGCTTCGGCACACCGTCCGCATCGACCAGCGCCACTTCGATATCGCCGTACTCGACTTCGCCCAGGTCAGAGATCGCCGTGCCGCCACCGGTCAGCTCACCCAGCTGGGCCGCCTGCAGCAGCGCATCGAGCGGATCCTCGAACAGCTCGTGGCGATGCTCGGGCTGCAGCTTCGCATTCAACTTCACGGTGACGTGGAAGGTCGGTTCGGTCATGGGGCGTTCCTGGAAGATGTGGGGCCTATTGTAGAGCCGAGCCATGCTCGGCTGCTTTTTGCTCGGCTGCCCTGCCCTGACCAAAGCCACTCCCGAGGCCTGCGGCCCACGCGATAATGCGCAGGACAAGGACACCATTCCAACAGGGGAATACATGAAGTCGATAATTGGTCTTTCGGTGCTGCTGCTCCTCACCGGCTGCGGCATCCGCACGGAAGTGGTGCGAGTAAATGTGCCCGACATCCGGGTCAACCCCGAACAGGGCACCACGGTCGTGGTCGCCCCCGTGCGTGACAATCGCCCGTCAGACTTCCTCTCTCTTGTTCCCGAATCGGATCGAGTCAGGAATGTCGGCGGAGAAGTCCGCAGCGGTAATGGTTTCAACCTCGTACTGGAATCGGGCACGACATCCGAGAAGACCCGCGAGATCATCATCCAGGCGCTGCGCAACATGGGCTATCGCACTGCCGACCAGTGCGATTCGCAATGCCTTCGTCTGGAGGCGTCGATGAACGAGTTCGTGGTCAGGGCGCCCTTCAACTTCTGGCGTGCTGCCGGCTGGGCGCAGCAGATGGTCGCGGATCTGTCTGTCGAAGTGACGACCCACGACGGAGACCGGGTCCGGTCGTTTACCGCCAAGGGTCATGGCACGAATGTATTCCAGGTCGTTTCGCCGGAGAACTGGGAGAAGGCGCTGGAACGTGCCGTCACTGATTTCACGGCGAATTTCAAACAGAACATGTCCGCGCAGGATGCGGCCGTCAGCTCCAAAGCGCAGGACTGAGGCTCTGTCCTTCTCATGGAGCCGAGCATGGGCTCGGCTCTACAACACCCGTGCTCAGCGCAGGAAAGGCGTCACCTTGCGCTTCAGCAGCTCCACCAGCACCGGGTCCATGTAGTCGTAGTCATCAGGGATGTCCAGGCAGATCACCCGCTTGCCGTTCAGCCATGCCTTGTAGCGGCTGGACAGGCGGTTGCGGTGCGCCTTCTCCATCACGAACACCAGGTCCGCCCACTGCAGCAGCTCCGGGCTGAGCACTTCATCCGCGTCGGCCAGCAACCCGGCCGAGGCGGTTTCAATCCCCGGCCAATCGGCGAACACCTGCTCGGCCGTCGGGCTGCGCAGGCGGTTCTGGCTGCAGAGGAAGAGCACGTTGCGGGTCATGCCCGCAGCCTAATCGGGGTCGGATCCCTTTTCCATCGGAAAAGGGCTCTGACCCCACCCGTTGCGCATGATCGGCGATCATTGGCCTCCCCCCGCCTGCAGAAGCGAAATGATCACCAAGGACGACCTGTTGCAGGAATTTGGCGAGTTCCATGAAGCCGAGGGATGCTGCTTCGCCGAGTATGCCGTCGCCACCTATCGCATCCACTGCAGCCTGCGTCTCTCCGACAACCAGACGGTCGCCGTCGTGTCGAAGGACATCCGCGATCCGGACTTTGCGGCCCGCGTCTTGCTGCAGGCGCCAGCAGGGCTGCCGCGCGACCGGCCGACGATCTTCGACATCCCACACAATGCCCATGGGTTCACCCATGCGATGGCGGTGCCCAGCGCGTATCACGGCTTCCTCAATCAGATCGAGGACCGTGCGGACCTCTTCCTGTGCATACCGATCTTCCGCTGCGAGTTCAGCGGCAACGAATCGGTTGAGGAGTTCAAACGGTCCACGCATCAAATCGTTGCCATCGACAACTGGCATCGGACCAGGCAGCCGAAGATCACGGTGTACTTCGACAACCCCCGCACTGGTGGCGGCACGGACGACGCCGGCGCTCTGGTGCCGCTGCGGGTGTTGCTGGCCGAGATCGACAATCTCAACGGCGTGGGCAACGGCTTCATCGAGATCACCAACTACCGCGGCGAGGTGATCGAGGTGCTGTCGCCGGAGGAAGGCCATTACGTGTTGATCCGCAACCGCCAGAACGAAGAAGCGATGGACCGCGCCGGGTTGGTGGCAGCCGTGGAGACGTTCGCCACTGACTGACGGCCGCCTGCTGTCACACCGGGGTCAGAGCCCTCCCTGCGGGAGGGATCCGACCCCTCGGCGGTGATCAGATCACCGTCAGGTTGGCGTAGGCCATCACCAGCCACTTGCTGCCGGCGTCGGCGAACTCGACCTGCACGCGGGCGTGGGCGCCGCTGCCTTCGTAGTCGGTCACCATGCCTTCGCCGAACTTGGGATGGGTCACCAGCGCGCCCAGCTTCAGCGGCGGTGCCTCGATCGAGGCATGGCCCATCACCCGGCTGCTGCCCAGCGATGCCGGCCGCGAGACCTGCACCTTCGGGCGAACTTCGTGCAGCAGCTCGCGCGGGATCTCGCGCAGGAAGCGCGATGGCAGGCTGTAGTTGTCCTGGCCGTGGATGCGGCGCGATTCGGCGTAGCACAGCACCAGCTTCTGCCGCGCGCGGGTGATGCCCACGTAGGCCAGCCGGCGCTCTTCTTCCAGGCGGCCGCTTTCTTCCAGCGAACGCGCACTCGGGAACAGGCCGTCTTCCATGCCGGCCAGGAACACCAGCGGGAATTCCAGGCCCTTGGCCGAGTGCAGGGTCATCAGCTGCACGCCTTCCTCGCCCGCCTGCGCCTGGCCCTCACCGGCCTCCAGCGCGGCATAGGCCAGGAACGCGACCAGCTCGTCCATGTCCTCGCCCACTTCCTCGATGTCGTCGGCGCGGCGCAGGAAGCGCGAAGCGACCGAGACCAGTTCGTCGAGGTTGTCGGTACGCGATTCCGAATCCAGGGAATTGCGGCTTTCCTTGCTCCAGTGCTCGCGCAGCTGCGAGCGCGACAGCACATGGTCCACGCGCTCGGCCAGGGTCATGTGCAGGGTCTGCGCCTGCAGCTCGTTCACCAGCACCAGGAAGCTGGCCAGTGCATTGCGTGCACGCGCGGCCAGGGCCGTGCCCTGGGTGACCAGCATGGTGGCCTCCCACAGCGAGATGCCCTGTGCGCGCGCCTCGCGACGCACCTCATCCAGGGTGCGCTCGCCGATGCCACGGGTCGGCGTGTTCACCGCGCGCTCGAAGGCGGCATCATCATTGCGGTTGGACAGCAGGCGCAGGTAGGCCAGCGCGTCCTTGATTTCGGCACGCTCGAAGAAGCGCATGCCGCCATACACGCGGTACGGTACCTGTTCGCTCAGCAGCGCTTCTTCCAGCGCGCGCGACTGCGCATTGCTGCGGTAGAGCACGGCCACTTCGGTGTAGCTGCCACCATCGCGCACCCACTGCCGCGCGCGCTCGACGATGTAACGCGCCTCGTCCATCTCGTTGTAGGCCGCGTACAGGTCGATCGGCTCGCCGTCGCCGCTGTCGGTCCAGAGTTCCTTGCCGATGCGGTCGGGGTTGTGCGCGATGACCGCGTTGGCCGCACCAAGGATGTTGGCGGTGGAACGGTAGTTCTGCTCCAGGCGGATGGTCTGCGCGCCGGGGAAATCGCGCAGGAAGCCCTGCACGTTCTCGACCTTGGCACCGCGCCAGCCGTAAATGGCCTGGTCGTCATCGCCGACCACGAACACGTGGCCTTCGTGACCGGCCAGCACGCGCACGAAGGCGTACTGGATGGCGTTGGTATCCTGGAACTCGTCCACCAGGATTTCGCGGAAACGCGCGCGGTAGTGCGCCAGCAGCGGCGGGTTGTCGCGCAGCAGTTCGTGCGCGCGCAGCAGCAGCTCGGCGAAGTCGACCAGGCCGGCGCGGTCGCAGCGCGCCTGGTATTCGATGTAGGCCTGGCGCATGGTTTCCAGCCACGCATCATGCGGCTCGGGCTGGATGTGCTGCGGGCGGCGGCCCTCATCCTTCTGTTCGTTGATCCACCAGGCGATCTGCTTGGGCGGGTGCTTGCTGTCATCGATTTCCAGCGCCTGCACCACGCGCTTGACCAGCCGCAGCTGGTCGTCCGAATCCATGACCTGGAAACCTTCGGGCAGCTTGGCGTCCTGCCAGTGCAGACGCAGCAGGCGGTTGGCCAGGCCGTGGAAGGTGCCGATCCACATGCCGCGGCTGCCGTTGGGCAGCTGCGCGTCGATGCGGTGGCGCATCTCGCCGGCGGCCTTGTTGGTGAAGGTCACCGCAAAAATGCCATGGGTCGGCACGCCTTCGACTTCATGCAGCCAGGCGATGCGGTGGGTGAGTACGCGGGTCTTGCCGGAACCGGCACCGGCCAGCACCAGGTGGTGGCCGGGGGGAGCGGAGACGGCTTCGCGCTGGGCCGGGTTCAGGCCATCGAGCAGGTGGGAGACATCCATGCCCCCATTTTACGGCATCGCCGTCGCGGCTCCTGCGACCACCTGCGTGGCCAGCGCCTGCGCCTGCTGACGCAGTTCAGGCACGGCCAGGCTTTCCCACAGGCTGCCGATGCGCAGGCTGCCGAGCACGCCCAGCCGCGCCTGCGCCGCACCACTGCGGCTGCACAGGCGGTCGCCCGGCACGCTGCTGTCCAGGCCCAGGCCATGCGGCCCGGGGCGGGCCAGGCCGTCGGCCTGCAGCTGCTGCAGCAGCGGGTTGCGCAGCGCAGTGGCGCGGGTCTCGACGCCGGTGGCATTGACCACCGCGGCGATCGTCCACTGCTGCTCGCCGCCCGCGGCATCGCGACCGGACAGGTGAAGCGCGTCGCCTTCGCGCCAGATGCGCTGCAGGCGGGCACGGTGCAGCTGCAGCTGGCCGCTGGCCTGCAGGGCCTGCAGCTGGGCATCGACGTCCTCGGCAATGCGATGGCGGTGCACGTCCCAGTAGCGCACCACATGGCGCAGGAAGCGTCGCTGGTCGGCCTCGTCCAGGCTGCACCACAGCGCCTGGCCATGCGGGCGGATGCGATCCATCACGCCTTGCCACGGCTGGCCATCGGCCTGCGTCTGCCGCACGAAGCCGCGCAGGGCCCGCACACGCTGGCGCAGGGTCATCGGCAGCAACGCGGCCGGGTCGAATTCGGGCAGCACGCCATGCGCATGCGGCAGCGGCAACAGGCCATGCCGCGAGATCACGTGCAGCGGCCCCGTATGGCCGGCGGCGACCAGGGCCAGCACGGTGTCGGCCATGCTCAGGCCGGAACCGACGATGGCCAGCGCATGGGCACCGGCCAGCGTGCGCACGCCGTCATAGTCCCAGGCCTCGACCACGTCGTCGGCAGGCAGCGCATCGGCGCCGGCCACCGGCAGCGGACGCATGCTGTTGCCGGTGGCGATGACCGCCTGCGCCGCGTGCAGCGTGCTGCCATCGCCCAGCTGCAGGTGGTAACCGTGGTCATCCGGCTGCAGGCCCAGCACCGGCTGCGCGATCTCCTGCAGCTGCGCCGGGCTGGCGGCCACCGCGTCCTGCAGGCGCTGCTGCAGGTAGGCGGCGAAGTGATGGCGGCTCACGTAACGCTCGCCGAGCAGCTCGCGCGCCTCGCCCGGGTAAGCGCTGACGGCCTGCAGGTAATCGAGGAAATCGCCGGGCTGGTCGGGGAAAGCACTCATCTTCGCCGCGGGCACGTTCAGCAGGTGCTCCGGCCACGGCGTGGCGTACGCGATGCCCTGGGCGAGCTGCGAGGCGGGTTCGAAGATGGCCAGCGCCAGCGGCGCCTGGGCCTGGCGCAACACCTGGATCGCCACCAGTACACCGGCGGCACCACCGCCGATGATCGCCAGGTCCAGTTCGCCATTTCGCGATGAATCAGTCATGCACCGATTGTAGGCCATGGCAGGTGACGGCCCGGGTTGCCGCAACGGGCCGTTTCCACGCCGGTGGCCTGTGCGCTCACATCAACGCATCGGCCAACCGCGCGATGCCTTCGCGGCTGCGCTTCCAGGCCGGGCGCTGGCGCCACTGCTCCAGGTCCAGCAGGCGCGACTGGCGCAGGTAGTCGTCCTCGATGGCGCACAGCTGCTGCACCAGCGGGCGGTCGTAGCAGATCAGGCCGATCTCGGCATTCAGCGCAAAAGAACGGATATCCATGTTGATCGAGCCGAGCACGGCGATGTCCTCGTCCACGCTCATGTGCTTGGCGTGCAGGAACTGCGGCTCATACAGCGCGATCTGCACGCCACAGCGCAGCAGTTCCTCGTAGTACGCCTCCTGCGCCCACGAGGTCAGCCGCTGGTTGTTGCTGGCCGACAGGATCAGCTGCACCTTCACGCCGGACAGCGCAGCGATGCGCAGCGCGCTCAGCGTCGCTTCGTCAGGCACGAAATACGGCGTGACCATCACCAGCCGTCGCCGCGCCAGGTGGATCAGCGCCGCCACCGCATCGCGCGCGTTGCTGTAGGGGTACGCCGGGCCACTGGGCAGCAGCTGGGTGGCGATGTCGTCGCCGCACTCAGCCACGTCGGCGATGACGTCCAGGCGCTGCCCGGTTTCCATGTACCAGTCGCTGGCGAACACCGCCTCCAGGTGGGCCACCGCCGGGCCGCGCACGCGCGCGACCAGCTCGCGGTTGGGGTGGCCGGGCACGAAGCGCGGGCCGGCCAGGTTCTGCGAGCCGACGTAGGCCACTTCGTTGTCGATCACCGCGATCTTGCGGTGGTTGCGCAGGTCCATGCGCCCGCTGCGGCGCCAGCGCAGGCCGCCGGGCAGCATCGCCCGCACTTCGATGTCACGCGCCTGCAGGCGCTTGCGGTAGGCACGCAGGCCGCGCTTGGCACCCACCGCATCCAGCAGCACGCGGCACTGCACGCCGCGCGCGGCGGCACGCTGCAGCGCTTCGACGATGGCCTCGCCCACCGCGTCGTCGAACATCAGGTAGTACAGCAGGTGGACGCGGTCTTCGGCCTGGTCGATGTCGGCGATGAGGGTGTGCAGCGATTCGTCGTAGTCGGTGAGCAGGTCGACCGCGTTGCCGTGCACCGGCATGAAATCACCCTGGCGCTGCACCAGCGGCACGATCTCGGCGATGGCGGTGTCGGCGGTCGGGGTCCAGCGCAGGCGGTGCTGCAGCGCCTGCTCCTCGCGGATGACCTGCGACGCCTCTGCTTGCCGGCGGATGCGCTCGCGCGACAGCCACGGGTGGCCGAACAGCAGGTACAGCGGCAGGCCCAGCAGCGGCACGAAGCCGACCAGCAGCAGCCAGCTGCGCGCCGCCCCCGGCGTGGTGCGGGTGGGGATCCAGCACAGCGCGACCAGCCGGATGAGCCAGTCGATCAACAACAGGTACGAACCCAGCAGCCACTCGAACAGCATCGCGTCGCCCGTCGGAGGTGTGGGGTCATTCTGCCCAGCCTTCAACCGGCCTGCCAACCCAAAGCGTGCCGACCAACGGTCGGCACCCACCGGCCCCCACCACAGGAAAGCCAGGCACAAAAAAACCCGCCACGAGGGCGGGTTTTTTCGGAAGCGACCAGCAATCCTTGCGGATTACTTGATCTTGCCTTCCTTGTACGGGACGTGCTTACGCACGACCGGATCGTACTTGGAGAATTCCATCTTCCCCGGGGTGTTCTTCTTGTTCTTGTCGGTCGTGTAGAAGTGACCGGTACCAGCGGTCGAAATCATACGGACCTTATCGCGCTTGCCTGCCATGATCGTCTACTCCTCAGACCTTTTCGCCGCGCGCACGCAGCTCAGCCAGAACGGAATCGATACCGTTCTTGTCGATGGTGCGCAGTGCATGCGCGGAAACACGAAGCTTCACCCAGCGGTTCTCGCTGGCAACCCAGAAGCGGCGCTCGTGCAGATTCGGCAGGAAACGACGACGGGTCTTGTTGTTGGCGTGCGAGACGTTGTTACCCGTCTGCACTCGCTTGCCGGAAACCTGGCATACGCGGGACATTGCGCACCTCGATAGTAAGTTGTGTCAGCCCGTAGCCCGGGAGACGGCGGCCTCGGTGGTTGCCCACCACACGTCAAGAGAATCAAAGGGTTACGCTGGCGTTGGGCGGCCGGGGACGTGCTCCCGGGGGCGCCGCCCGGTAGAAAACCGGACACAGCGAGCCGCGCATTATGCACGGGTTCAAGCACTTGCGCAAGTTACCCACAGGCGTGGGTCAGGGCGTGGCGATGAACAGGCCGCCGGAGCCCGGAGCCCGCTGCAATGCGTCGGGGTCCAGCCGCGCCCGTGCCGTGGTGATGAACAGGCGCCCATCCGGGGCGAAACACAGTGCGCCCACGTGCGGCGCCGGTACCGCCAGCCGCCGCTGTACCGCGCCGTTGGCCGCCAGTTCCAGCACGCAGGCCCCGCCCCACATCGCCACCCACAGGCTGCCCTGCGGCGACAGCGCCAACCCGTCGGGCTTGCCCGCTTCGCCGAGGAAATCGGTGACCACCCTGGGTTCGCCCAGGGTGCCTGCGGCGACATCGGCCGGGTAGGCCAGCAGGGTGCGGGCCAGGGTATCGATCACATACAGGGTATCGCCCGCGGGGCTGAACACCATGCCGTTGGCCACCCCCAGCCCTTCGGCCACACGCCGCACCGGCGCATCCACCGCTGTTGCATGGAACAGCGCGCCACGGCCGCCCAGCAGGCCCCGGTGCATCGACCCGGCCCACAGGCCGCCGCGCGCATCCACGGTCATGTCGTTCAGGCGGCAACCGGCACCCACATCGATGGTCGGCCCGGGCTGCAGGCCACCGTCATCGGCAATCCGCACGAAGTGCGTTTCGCCGTTGCCGACCAGGCCCTGCGGCGTCACCGCCAGCGACCAGACCGGCTCGGACAGCGGCGTGCGCACGCACGCCTGGCCATCCCAATGCAGCAGCGCCGGTGCGGTCGGCTCGACCCAGGCCACGCGGCCATCCTCCAGCACCACCGGCGACTCCCCCACCAGCGTTCCGGCATCGCAGGCCAAGCGCACGCCGCTGGCAGGTACCGCCCGCAGCGCCTGCAACCAGTGCCGCGCGCGTCGACCGACCTCGTCCGCGGCGCGACCGGGGCGATACAGGTCGGTACCGATGCCCACCGCACGCACGCCAGCCTGCCACAGCGCAGGCAGCGCATCGGTGGTGAACCCGCCCACGGCCACCAGCCGCGCCTGCGCCGGCAGCACCGCCGACAGTGCCGCAAGCCGCGGTGCGGAATCGTGCGCCGGAAATGCTTTCAGGTAGCGCGCGCCTGCGGCCAGCGCGGCAAACGCCTCGGTGGCGGTGCTGAAGCCGGGCATCGGCTCCATGCCGTGCGCGCGTGCCGCGGCAATCACCTCCGGGTTGGTGTTGGGCGATACGCAGAAGCGGCAGCCGGTGGCGGCCAGGGCTTCGACCTGGGCCACCTCCAGCACCGTGCCTGCGCCGACCCACAGGCGGTCGCCGAAATGCGCCGCCAGCAGGGAGATGGTGGTCAGCGGGTCCGGCGAATTGAGCGGGACTTCGGCCAGGCGCACGCCGGCGTCCACCAGGGCCTGGCCGACGGCCAACGCCTCGGAGCCGGTCAGCCCGCGCAGGATGGCCACCAGCTGTGTGTGTTCGATGGCCGCATCGAAGGCGGCGGCGTGTGCGGTGTTCATGGCGTTACCTGTGCGGCCCGGTGCAGGGCGAGGAAGCCGCGGGTCACGGCATCGTGGGACAACAGCGTGCGTGCACTGCCACCCAGGGCATGCACGGCGGCGGCGTACAGCGCGCACACCGGCGCAGCACCGACCATCGGCAGCGGCACCTGCAGCGCGGCGGGCCACAGCCTGCGCACGTCGGCCAGCTCGGCGCCGATCAGCACACCGCGCAGCCATGAGGCACCGTCCGGGCGCGGCAGCTGGCCACGGATCACCCGCGCGCGTGCGCCGAACAGCAGACTGCCCAATCCCAGCCCGCCCGCATGGCCGTGTTGCAGGCCATCGAAGAAGGCCGCGCCTTCCACGGCAGGGCCATCCACCACCGACGCCAGCAGCCCGGCAGCGGTAAGGCGGTCGAAGATTTCACCCGACATCGCGGTGAGGAAGGACACCACCGCCCCGCCCTGCAGCTGCACCCACTTGCTGTGCGTGCCGGGCAGTGCCACCAGCCCATCCAGCGGCAGGGCGCCACCGGCCAGCAGGCCGAGCAGCTCGGTTTCCTCGCCACGCATGATGTCCGGCGCGTCGTCCTGCGCACGCTGGCAGGCCAGCCCGGGCACGATGGCCACCGGCACCTGGCCGATGCGGGTGTGGTGCAGCTGCGCGGCCAGCCGCTGCGGCGTGGCCGGGCAATCGGCGTAGCCGGCATCGCTCCAGCCGATGTTCGAGCCGACCATGCCACAGGCATATACCGCCGCCGCGTCGGTCCAGGCGGTCACGGTCTGCTCCAGCAGGGCCTGCATCTGCGCGCGGTCCAGTCCGGCGATGCCGCGTGGCTGTTCCACGCTGTCCAGCACCCGCCCATCGGCGGCGATGAGGAAGGCACGGAAGTTGCTGCTGCCCCAGTTGATGCCGATGATCGGTGCGTCGTTGTCGTGCATGCTCATCGGCGCGTCACTCCGGCGCCACCATCCAGCGGCACCACCGCGCCGGTCATCCAGCCGCTGCGCGGTGAGGCGAGGAACAGCGCGAGTTCCGCCGCATCGACTGCGCTGCCCAGGCGCTGCAGAGGATGCCGCTGCACGTTGCGTGCGCGGGCCGCGGCGGGATCAGCGCTGCGTGCGAACGAGCCCTGCAGCATCGGCGTATCCACCGAAGCCGGCGCGATCGCGTTGACCCGGATGTTCGCTTCGGCCAGTTCCAGCGCTGCGGTACGTGCAAGTGATTCCAGCGCCGCCTTGGAGGCCGCGTAGGCCGCCAGCCCAGGCGTGGCGTAGCGCGCGTTGATGGAGGACAGCAGCACGATGCTGCCGCCGCCATTCGCATGCAGGCCAGCCAATGCATGGCGCATCAGACGGCGCGCACCCAGCACGTTCACCGCATGAACCTGCTGCCAGAGCGCATCGTCGTCAGCCCAGGTATCGGCCGGCGGGCACCAGCCAGCACAGTGGATCAGCGCGTCCAGCGGCTGGCCAAGATGTGGCGCCAGGGCGACATCGACCGCGCCGGCATCAGCCAGATCGGCCTGTACCTGCGTGGTCGCCGCCGGCACCGGCTCGCGATCCAGTGCCAACACCGTCGCCCCCTGTGCCTGCAGCTGCGCCAGCACTGCCGCGCCGATGCCGCTGGCCGCCCCGCTCAACCAGACATGCCGGCCCTGCCATTCGCCCTGCATTGCGTCGTTGCCCATGCTCAGAACCGGTAGGTGAGGCTGGCCTTGTACGAGCGACCGAACACCACGTTGGTGCGCAGGCCCTCGTCATAGCCGTCGAAGGTGCGCTGCTCGCTGTCCAGCAGGTTGTTGGCTTCCACCTTCAACGACAGGCGGTCGCTGAAATCGTAGCTCATCGACGCCGACAGATCCTTGTAGGTGTCGTTGAAGATGCCGGTGGCAGCGCTGGACAGGCCGACCAGGTATTCATCGCGCCAGTTGTAGGCCACGCGGATGCCGAACGGGCCGTTCTCGTAGTATCCGATCAGGTTGGCATTGTTCTTCGACAGTCCCGGGAAGGTCATCGCATTGCCGTTGACGTCGGTGATCGGGGTTTCCGAGTCGATCCAGGTGTAGGTGGCGACCACGCCGAAGCCATCGAGCATGCCGCTGAACGGCACCTGCGCCAGCAGCTCCACGCCCTTCACCTTGGCCTTGTCACCGTTGATCTTGCGCAGCACCAGGTAGTTGATGTTGTTGTAGGTTTCCGCGCTCTGCCGCTGCACGATGAAGGTCGACACATCCTTGTAGAACAGGCCGGCCGAGAGCAGGCCCTGGCCGCCGTAGTACCACTCCAGCGACAGGTCGTACTGGGTGGCCTTGAACGGGTCCAGGTCCGGTGCACCGCCGCTGCCGGTGCCCGGCGAGGTCTGCACGCCGTTGCCATCGAACACGGCGTTGTTGTTGAGGGTCACGCCGTTGTTGAGGTCTTCGGTGTTGGGGAACGCCACCACCTTGGCCGCGCCACCACGCAGCACCAGGCTGTCGGTGATCTGCAGCTTGGCCACGGCCGAAGGCAGGACTTCGCGGTCGTCACGGTCGAAGGTGGACGGGGTGAGCGTGCCATTGCCGCTGATCAGGTTGCCGCGCGAGGTCATGTCGCGCCCAACGAAGCGCACGCCAACATTGCCGCCCAGCGCCATGCCGCCCACGTCGGTATCCCAGTTGAGCTTGGCGTAGGCCTCGAGGAAATCCTCGTCCACGCGGAAGGTTGCCGCGTAGGCCAGTGCGTTGTTGCGCGGGTCCAGGCACTGCGCGTTCTGCGAGATCTGCGGCACGGTGGTGAAGCTTTCACAGCCACCGAAGGTGCTGCGGAACGCGCCGAGGTAGTCGCGTGGCAGTCCGCTGAATTCACCAGGCAGGAAATCGTTGTTGCTGTAGACGCGGATGTACGGCGCCATCTGCGTGACCGGGATGCCGCCGGCCGGGCGGATGTCCGCGCGCAGCGGATCCTGCAGGCTCTCCAGGCGGCTGAAGCGGGCGCCGAAATCCAGCGAGCGCAGCGGGCCGTCATCGAAGGCCAGGCTCCAGTCGCTGCGCAGCGCGCGCGAGTCGGTCCTGGCCCGCCAGTAGTTGTCGAACATGATGGTCATGCGCCACTGCGCTGGGTCGGCCACGTCCACGCCGCTGACGTTGAAGCTGCCGAAGTTGCCGCTGCGCAGGTCGAAGTCGGTCACCGAGGTCAGCCCGGGCATCGGCGCCAGGCGCATGTAGCGCTGGTCGTACTTTGCAGTGGAACGGCCCCAGTCCAGTTCCACCGAACCATCCAGCCGTTCGCCGACGCGGAAGCTGGCGCGCAGCGCACTGGAGATCGTGTCCGAATCGATGTCAGCCGCTTCGGAGTTGAGCAGCACGGTGCCGGTGGACCGGCCGGCCAGCAGGATGTCGTGCTCGGAGTAGACCGCGTTGCTCAGGCCTGCGGATGGGTTGAAGGCGATCCAGTAGCGGTCACGCTCTGCCTTCTGCCGCGAATAGAACGTGTCCCAGGTCAGCTCCACGCCATCGCTGGGGCGCCACTGCAGCACGGTGCTGACGCCGACCTTGGTGCGGTCGTCGTCGATGTTCTGCGCGCGCATGTCGGTGCTGCCGAAGCGGGTGGTACCCGGGCTCGCCGGGTCGGTGTAGCGGGCATAGCCTGAGAAGGTATCCAGGCCCTGCTGCACTACGTTGCGGCGGCCATAGGTGGCCGAGACCAGCGCGCCGAAGCGGCGGTCATCGCTGCGCCGCGACACCAGGCCGAAGGCATTATGGCCCCAGGAATCGGCCATCTCGTCGTAGGTGCCGGCCACGCTCACCACGTTCTGCTCGGCATCGCCGGACAGCGGCTGCCGGGTATGGATGTCGACGATGCCACCGAGGCCACCGCTGAGCTGGTCGGCACCGGCCAGCTTGGTCACCTCCAGCCGCGAGATCAGCTCCGAGGGCACCAGCGAGAGCAGGCCGTAGGTGGAGGTGGCCAGCTGGTCCAGGCCGTTGCCGCCGCGGCCGGTGGCATCGACGATCTGCCGCCCGTTGTAGAGCAGGACGTTTTCCTTCAGGCCGCGCACCAGGATGTCGCTGCCCTCGCCCATGCCACGCTCGAGCTGCACGCCGGCCACGCGGCCCAGCGACTCGGCGACGTTGGTATCGGGCAGCTTGCCGATGTCGTCGGCGACGATCGCATCGACGATCTGCGCCGAGTCGCGTTTCAGGTCACGCGAGGCTTCCAGACTGCCGCGGATGCCAACGACGCTGACGGCATCCAGGGTCTGCGCCTGCTGCTGGCCGTCGCCTGTGGTGGTGGCCGGGGCCGTGTCCTGCGCCGATGCCAGCACGGGCATCAGCAGGCAGGTCCCCAGAGCGGTGAACAAGGTCGAACGTGGAAAACGATGCATGGATCGGGCCCTCTCCCAAGGTTGGGACCCAGGCGGCACCGACCGGGACCGGCGCGGACCCTCCGTCCGCTGCCCCGCCCCACCCCGCTTGCCGAACTGCCACCTGGATCCAGCGCTTTTCCGGTCGTTGCTGCTGCACTGCGACTTGGCAGTGTTGTAGCTAATATAGCAATATGTTTTCGCCGCGCACGCTGCAATGCAGCGAAGAATTACGGTTCCTTCGCGGCCTCGGCGGGAACCTCCCTTTCATGGTGTTGCTACACATGGCACACCCTTTCCACAAGGATCCGGCGCAATGGCCGCTCTGCAAGGTGTCTTCCCGATTCTTCCGACGATCTTCGATGCCCAGGGCGTAGTGGACGAAACCGCTACCCAGGGGGTGTTCGAATACCTGCTGGCCGCGGGCGCCGCCGGCGTGGTGTTCCCCGGCCTGGCCAGCGAATACGACATGCTGGACATGGAGGAGCGCCTGCACCTGACCGCCTGCATCGGCCGCTGGAACAGCGGCCGCGTGCCGTTCATCGTCGGTGGCAGTGCGAAGACGCTGGACGATGCCGTGCGCCTGACCCGTGCCGGTGGCGAAGCAGGCGCGGCGGCGGCGATGGTGCTGACTCCGCACGCGCTGGCCGGTGACAACGAAGGCATGGCGGCGTTCTTCGCGCGCCTGGGCGCCGAATCGGGCGTGCCGATCATGCTGCAGAACGCGCCGCCGCCGATGGGCGTGGGCCTGGGCGTGGATGCGCTGCTGGCTCTGGCCACGCAGGTGCCGGCGATCACCTACGTCAAGGAAGAAACAATGCCGTCCGGGCATCGCATCACCGCGCTGTCCGAACGGGCTGGCGATGCCGTGCAGGCGGTGTTCGGTGGCGCGGGCGCGCGCTACGTGCTGGACGAGCTGGCACGCGGTGCGGTGGGTACCATGCCGGCCTGCGAGATCACCGAAGTCCACGTGGCGATGCTGGCCGCATACGCCGCCGGTGACCACGAGCGCGCACGCGTATTGTTCGAGCGCACGCTGCCGCTGCTGAGCATGCAGGCGGTGTTCCGCTGGCGGCTGACCAAGGCCGTGCTGCTGCGCCGGGGCATCATCGATTGCGACCATGTACGCGCGCCCGGCCCGGCGCTGGATGCCTGGGACCGCCGCGAACTGGATACCCTGTTGTCCCGCATCGCCGACCTGCTGCCGCTGGACGTTGTGCCCGGCCGCCCACAACGGACCCCTGCATGAGCGCCGTCACCCGCGTCGAAACCTTCATCCTCACCGTGCCACGCAGCACGCCCTACCTGGGGCCATTGGGTATCGGGGAAAGGGTCAACGAGCGTGGCTACCTGGTGCGCCGGGGCAACGGCACGCTGTACCCGACCGTGGACCGCTCGGTGCTGGTGCGGGTGACCACCGCCGACGGCGCCGTTGGTTGGGGTGAGACGTACGGCATCTGCGCACCGCGCGCGACCTGCGAAATCATCAACGACCTGCTGGCACCGGAGCTGCTGGGCCGCGAACCGGAAGATGTCGAGGCGATCTGGGACGACCTGTACGGCCTGATGCGCGTGCGCGGCTGCGGCAGCGGTTTCCACACCGATGCCATCGCCGCGCTGGACATCGCGCTGTGGGACCTGCGCGCACGCGCCGCGGACCAGCCGCTGTGGTCGCTGCTGGGAGAGCGGCGCCACAAGCGCATCGCCGGCTACGTGTCCGGCCTGCCCGCGGCCACGCTGGAGGAAAAGGTGGCCATGGCGCGCACGTTCCAGCAGCAGGGCCATACCGCCTTCAAGGTGCACGCGGTGGTCAGCCACGACGGCATTGCCGAAGAGATGGCGGCGCTTCGCCAGGCACTGGGCGCGGACGCCCAGCTGATGGTCGACCTGCACTGGAAGTTCGATCTGGAGGGCGCGCTGCAGTTGGCCCACCAGCTGCAGCCAGTGGGCCTGACCTTCATCGAGGCGCCGCTGAAGCCGGAGGACGTGCCTGGACTGGTCGCGCTGGGCCAGCAGAGCCCGATTCCGGTGGCTGCGGGCGAAGAGTGGCCGACTGATTACGTGGCGAGGCCGCGCGTGGAAGGTGGAAGCCTGGCCTACGTGCAGCCGGAGATGGGCCACACCGGCATCACCCAGTTCCTGCGCATCGCCCGCCTGGCCGCCGCCCACGGCGTGCAGGTCGCACCGCACGCCACCATCGGCGGCGGCATCTTCATGGCGGCCAGCCTGCATGCATCGGCGGTGGTCGAAGGGCTGTGGCGGCACGAGTGGCAGCACTCGATCTTCTCGCGCTCGGTGCAGATGCTGGACACCGACATGGCCTATACGCAGGACGGCTACCAGCTGCCCAGCGGCCCCGGCTTGGGTGCGGTTCCCAACACGACGTTCTGGCAACACGCCGAAGCCGTGGCCTGACCTCAGCCGTTTGTAGCGTCGAGCCATGCTCGACTGCGGCCTTTGTAGAGTCGAGCCATGCTCGACTGTTTTTTCCGCGGTCGAGCACGGCTCGACGCTACAGAGACACGTGGTTACGCCGCCTGCTGCCCCACCAGTGTCATCGGCGAGCGACGTGCCTGGCGCAGTGCGATCCAGGCCAGCACCACCGCGATCGGGTGCAGCACCGCCATCAGCACGAACGCGCGGTCGAAGTTGCCACCGGCCACCAGATGCCCCACCACCTGCGCAGACACCATGCCGCCCAGCGCGCTGCCGCAGCCCACCAGCCCCGCCACCGAGGCGATGTAGCGCGACGGGAACAGGTCCACCGTCATCGTGGTCAGGTTGATCTGATAGGTGAGGTGGGCAAACGTGACCAGGCAGGCCAGCCCCAGCAGCACGGGGATCGGCGGATGCAGGGCCACGAAGATGCCGACCGGTGCCAGGCACGCCGCGCCGATCATCGTGCGCAGGCGGGCCTGCACCGGGTCCATCCCACGCTTCACCAGGCCACCGGAAATCAGGCCACCGCCGACGCTGCCGATGTCGGCGGCCACGTAGACGATCCAGGCCAGGGACGCGACCGCCATCAGGCTCATGCCGCGCGCATCGCCCAGGTATTTGGGGAACCAGAACAGGTAGAAGTACCAGACCGGGTCGGCCACGGCGCGCGAGGCGACCAACGCCCATACCGTGCGGTCGCGCGCCAACCGGCCCCAGACCCCTTTCATGCTCGGTGGCGTCGGTGCGGCCGCGGCCTCGTCGGCTGGAGACGCATCCGAAGCGCTGGCCGCCACTGCGGTCGACTGCTTTCCGGCGCCGCGCGGGTAGGCCCACCACCAGCCGATCATCCACACCAGCCCGGCCAGGCCGGTGATCCAGAATGCCGCGCGCCAGCCGTAGGCGATGGCGATGCCGCCGATCAGCGGCGGTGCCAAGGTGGCGCCGATCATCGCGCCGGCGGTGTACAGGCCCAGGGCAAGGCCGCGCTGGCGCGGCGGGAACTGTTCGGACACCACCTTGGTGCCGACCGTGTAGTTGCCCGGCTCGCCCAGGCCCAGCGCGAACCGCGCCGCCCCCAGTTCCACCGCGCTGCGTACGAAGCCGGTAGCGATGTTGGCCAGCGACCACCAGCCCACGAACAGCAGCAGCGCCACCCGCGCGCCCAGCCAGTCGGTGATGCGCCCGGCCATGACGTAGGCGGCGGCATAGGCGAACAGGAACACCTGCACCACCCGCGCGTACTCGATGTCGGACATGGCCAGGTCGGCCTGGATGGTCGTGGCCAGGATCGACAGCGCCTGCCGGTCCAGGTAGTTGATGACCGTGGAAAAGAACAGCAGCCCCAGCAGGACCCACCTGGTCTTGCCCGACCCGCTCACGCGCTCCACCGCTTGGCCATCGACGACGCCTCCCATCGGAAGGCTGCAACGTATTGCTATTGTAGCAACAGGTCAAGTCGCACTGCGGCAGGCCTGTCGCGGTCCCTCAGCCGATCTCCGCCGCCGCCGTGCGCAGGGCCGCCACCAGTTCCGCGGTGGCCGATTCGGGGATCCAGCCGGACATGGCGATGCCGGCGTGGACCGGGTCGCCCATGGCGATGGCGACGATGTGGTGGTCGCGTTCGTCGGCGACGTGCACCCGGGCATGGCCCTGCGCGCGGGTCACTGCCAGGGTCGCCAGCAGCTGCTCGATGCCCTCGGGGAACATCGGGATCGGCTTGTCCTGGTAGATCTCGCGCACTTCGTCATCGCTCAGCTGCGCCAGCAGCACGATGCCGATGCCGCTGGTGGTGGCCGGCAGCAGGCCGATGCGGCCCAGGCCCCGTGCCGCCTCGATGCCCGGCGGCGCATGGAACAGGTAGCTGACGCTGTCGTTCCACAGCACGCCCAGTGCCACGGTGTGGCCGAAGCGGCGCAGGCTTTCCAGCACCGGCAGCGCGCGACGGATCAGACCGGAGGCGAACAGGCTCTGCGCGGCCAGCACGTGCATGCCCGGGCCGGCGGTGTACTTGCGGTCGGCGGTCTGCCGCGCGATGCCCAGATAGGCCAGGGTCTTGAGCAGGCGGTTGACCCGCGTCGGGTTGGCGTCGAGCTGGCGGGCCAGTTCACGGCAGCCCACCGGCTCGGGCGACGACGCCAGTGCCTGAAGGGTGGCGATGCCGTCGATCAGGCTCTGGTTGGGCTGGGCATTGGGCTTGGTTCGCATGCAGGAAGCGTACTGGCCGGACCCGTGCAATGCCACCAATAGCAACACGCGGGTGCATTCGCGCGGCCTTCTGCGACCTGCGGCCATACTGACGGCCCCACCCGCGAAGCCCCCGATGCGACTGCTGGCCCTGACCTATGGAACCGAAGGCGACACCCGGCCGCTGGTGATGCTGTGCCATGGCCTGCGCCAGGCCGGCCACGACGTGATGCTGCTGGCCGAACAGGGCACGCTGGGCAGCGCGCACGAACTGGACGTGCCGCACGCGGCGCTGGAAGGCGACATCCACGACGAAGTGGTGGCCCTGGTGGCACGCGGCAACAACCTGGCCGCCGCCTCGCGCGGCCTGGCGCGGATGGCCGGCCGCCACGTGCCGGCCTGGATGGCGCAGGCCGATGCGGCCGCCGCCGGCTGCGATGCCGTGCTGACCGGCGGCCTGGCCGCGCTGGTCGGCCTCAGCGTGGCCGAGCGCCACGGTCTGCCGGCCATCGGCACCGGCATGATTCCGCTGACGCCGACGCGCGCCTTCGCGTCGCCCTTCCTGCCATCGCTACCGCTGCCGGGCGTCCTGCGCCGGGCCAGCTACGGGCTGGTCAACCAGGCGGTGTGGCGCACCTTCCGCCGGCCGATCAACGCCGCGCGCGCCGCACTGGGGCAACCGCCGCGCCGCACGCTGTGGACCGGCCTGCCGATGCTGTACGGCATTTCCCCGCAGCTGCTGCCGCCACCTGCGGACTGGCCGGCTGACCACGTGGTATGCGGGCAATGGCGGATGCCGGAACAACCGTGGTCGCCACCCGCCGACCTGCAGGCCTTCCTCGATGCCGGACCCGCGCCGGTCTATCTCGGCTTCGGCAGCATGACCGGCTTCGACCGCGAGCGCGTGCTGCCGGCCTTGCTGCAGGCGCTGGCACCGCGCCGCGTGCTGCTGTTCCCGGGCTGGGCTGGACTGCCCTCGGGTGCATTGCCAGCGAACGTGTTCGTGCTCGGACCGACCCCGCATGAAGCACTGTTCCCACGCTGCGCGCTGGCCATCCACCATGGCGGCAGCGGCACCACGCATTCGGCCTGCCGCGCCGGCATTCCTTCGCTGGTGATGCCGTTCGCGGCCGATCAGTTCTTCTGGGCGCGGCGCCTGCAGGTGCTGGGTGTTGCGCCGGCGCCGCTGTCACCGAAGCGATTGGATGCAGCCACGCTGGCGGCGGCGATTGCGTTCGCCGAGGACAGCGCTACGCGTGCGCGTGCCGCTGCACTGGGCGTAACAATGGCGAGCGAAGATGGCGTGGCAACCGCCGTCGCCGCGATTGACGGAATTCGACCTTACTTCCCGCCCGACGCTGCTGTAGAAAGTTGAACAGGCCGTTCCAGACCGCTTGCCCAGCCCATGAAATTCCAGGGTGCGCACGACACGAGGACGTCTGACCAACAATAAAAAAACCCCGGACCCATCACTCACGAGAAGCATGTGAGGAGAGGAGCTGACCGGGGTATGCGCTG
Source organism: Stenotrophomonas sp. STEN087 (assembly GCF_056759115.1). Classification (NCBI taxonomy): domain Bacteria; kingdom Pseudomonadati; phylum Pseudomonadota; class Gammaproteobacteria; order Lysobacterales; family Lysobacteraceae; genus Stenotrophomonas; species Stenotrophomonas sp. STEN087. The sequence continues at coordinate 80,425 of NZ_JBRRCR010000010.1, forward strand.
GCGATGCTAGGGGAAAATCAGAACCAGAGCAAAGGTTCAAGGTCGCGTCGAGGACGCGCGCGCGCTGCGAAATCGCGTGTTCCACCATGAACCCATCACCTTTCATCAGGATCTGCGGGAGAAACACAGACACCTGGTGGAAGTTCTTGGCTGGTTTTCACCTGAGGCCCGGCAACATATTGAACAGATCTGCAGGTTCAATCGCGTCCATGACGACAACTTGTCTTTGCGCTCTCCTGCAGAGGCTTAGAGCCAAGCACCAGGGGGCCATCAACGCAGGTGCGGAATCACCTGTGCCAGCAGATGCGCATCCTTCAACGCGCCGTGCAGGCCGCGGTTGCTGGGAATGCGCAGGCGCTGCAGCACATCGTCCAGCTTGTTGCCCTGGCCCGGCCAACGCCCGCGCGCCAGCTTCAGGCTGCAGGTGATGCGGCAGTACTGCGCCAGGCTGCCGGGAATGCCGGCCAGGCGCAGCTCGTTGTCGAGGAAGCCCACATCGAAGGTGGCGTTGTGCGCGACCATCTCGCTGCCACGCAGGAATTCCAGCAGCTCTGCGGCCTTGCTGGAAAACAGCGGCTTGCCGACCAGCATCGCATCGCTGATGCCGTGCACGCGCTGCGCGCCCCAGTCCACCGAGCGCTGCGGCTGCAGGTAGGTGTGGAACTGGCGGCCGGTGAGCTGGCCATCGATCAGTTCCACCGCACCGATTTCGATGACCCGATGGCCCATGCGATGGGAAATGCCGGTGGTTTCGGTATCCAGTGCGACGATGCGGCTCATGCGTGTGGCGGTTTCCTGGTGCGTGCAGTGATGATTTTCGCATGCGCGGCGCGTGTCACCCCAACACCTCCACCGCCCAGTCAATGAACACCCGCAGGCGCTGGCTCATGTGCCGGTTCGGCGGAAACATCACGTGCATCGGCATCGGCGGCAGCTGCCAGTCCTGCAGTACCGGCCGCAGTTCACCGCTGGCCACATGCGGATCCGCCATGTAGCTCGGCAGCGCGACCACGCCCAGGCCCGCCACGCCGGCGGCCAGGTAGGCATTGCCATCGTCGAAGCCCACCGCATGGCGGCCCTGCACTTCCATGCGCTCATCGCCGCGCTGGGCGATGAACACGCGTGCGCGACCGGTGCGCGGGCTGAGGAAGCCGACCATGTGATGGTCCGGCCCTTCCAGCGCGCGCGGGTGCGCGGGCATGCCGAAGCGCTGCAGGTACGCAGGGCTGGCGTGGAAGCCGATCGGCAAGCTGGCCAGTGGCCGCGCCACCAGCGCCGGATCGGCAGGCGCACCGCCACGGATCACGCAGTCCACGTTGTCGGCGATGACATCGACCTCGCGGTCGCTGACGCCGATGTCCAGCTGGATGTCCGGATAGCGCGCGTGGAAATCCGGCAGCGCCGGCACCAGCTGCAGCCGCGCGTATGGACCGGGCACGTCGATGCGCAGGCGCCCGCGCGGCTGGCTGGCGGCATCGCCGAGGCCGCCCTCCACCTCTTCCAGCTCGGCCAGCAGGCGCGCGATGCGTGGGTAGTAGGCCGCGCCATCGGCGGTGACGCTGACCCGCCGCGTGGTGCGGTTGAGCAGGCGCAGCCGCAGGTGCGCCTCCAGCTGCTGCACCAGCTGGGTGACTGTGGTGCGGCTGACCTGCAGGGTGTGCGCGGCACGGGTGAAGCTGCCGGTTTCCACCACGCGGGCGAAGGCGCGCATCGCCTCGAAACGGTCCATGGGCCGGGCCATGATTGTTTGGGATTGGCAATCAATCTAGGCCGATCATCGCTGTTTATCCAGACAGCGCCGGCGAGCAGCATGGAGGCCTTCCCTCTGGAGCCTCCCCAATGACCCCTCGTGATGTCGTTTTTCCCGCCGGCCGCCAGGCCCTCTATGAGCGCAACCGCTACTCGCCGGCCATCCGTTCCAATGGCTTCCTGTTCGTCTCCGGCCAGGTCGGCAGCCGCGAGGACGGCTCGCCCGAACCGGACTTCGAGACCCAGGTGCGCCGTGCCTTCGACAACCTCAATGCGGTGCTGGCCGCCGCTGGCTGCAGCTTCGATGACGTGATCGACGTAACCGTGTTCATGGTCGACCCGGAAACGAACTTCGAGAAGGCCTGGGCCATCGTGCCCGAGTACTGGGGCGAAGCGCCGCACCCGACCCTGACCGGCATCGGCGTGACCTGGCTGTACGGGTTCCAGTTCGAGATCAAGGTGATCGCGAAGCTGCCTGCAGACCGGTAGTGGGGGGGGGGGGGCGGCGGGGGGGGGGGGGGGGGGGCGGGGGGGGGGGGGGGGGGGGGGGGGCGGGGGGCGCCCGGCCCCCGCGCGCGCCGCCCCCCCCCCGCCCGCCGCC